>JANTHH010000087.1 GCA_024762485.1 Chromatiales bacterium | reverse complement strand
CCAGCGGCATCAGCTGCGGGTTGTCCTCGGCGATCTTTTCCAGGGGTTCGCCGCGGTAGCCACCGAGATCGAGACGCAGGATCTCGCTGGCCGCGTGGTTGGCGGTGTCCAGCCGGTGGTCGGGGCTGAGGGCGAGGACGCCGGTGGAGAGGCTGCCGAGCACCGTCTCCAGGTAGTTGCGCTGGGCCTCGAGCGCGCGCTGGCTGCGTTCGGCGGCGTTACGTGCCTGGGCGATGCGACGGGTCATGGCATTGAAGGAGACCACCAGGAAGCCCAGCTCGTCGCGCACCTTGGGCATCGGCAGGCGTTTGTCGTAGTCGCCCGCGGCCACCGCTCGGGTGCCCTCGGCCAGGTCGGTGATGGGGGCGGCGAGACGGCGCGCCGTGTAGATGGCGGCCCAGGTGGCGGCAAACAGGCTGGCCAGCAGTACCAGCGAGAGGGTCAGGGCGAAGCTGAATTTCAGCGACTCGCGCAGGTAGGCGCGTTCCTTGTACGCGGCATAGGCGCTCTGCACCCGGTTGCTGAGATTGCTGATGTTGGGCGAGGTGGGATAGATCGCTTGCAGCAACAGGTCGCGCCCCGCCGGGTCGCGCACCAGGCAGCGCACGTAGAGCTGCCCATCCTCGCCCCAGGGTGTCAGGCCGGCGTAGTTGGTGCCACTGAGTACCTGCTGCAGGATGGCGTTGTCCGGTCGTTCCGGGACCAGGGTCTCGAGATCCGGGTTGCTGGAGGCGATGATGCGGCCGTCCTTGTCGAGCAGGGTCAGCTCGTCGGCCCCGGCCACCTCCCGCAATTCGCCGAGCGACAGGGCCAGCGCGGTCTGGGAGGAGTCCTCGACACCGAGCAGCAGCTGTTCGGTGAGGTGCAGGCGCTCCTTCTTGTGCAGGTCGAGGGAGGCGCGGCTGAGGTTCAGCGCGTCCTCCATCGCGGCGTCGATCTGCACGTCGAACCAGCTGTCGATGCCGTGCATCAGAAAACGCAGGGAGTGGTAGTAGACCACGCTGACGGGCACCAGCGAGAGCAGCAGAAACAGCCCCACCAGGCGGGCGGCCAGGCGTGAGCCGGCCACCCGGCGGCGGTATTCGCGCAGCAGCTGGAACAGGTTGAAGCCGATCAGCACCGCCAGCGCGAGCAGGCCGCCGACGGTGATCAGCAGCAGCGGCATGAACCAGCTGCCGAGTGCCGCCGAGTTCTGCACCGCGTTGCTCATCATGTGCAGCGAGCCGAGGATCAGCCCGATCAGCGCAAGGACGGCGAGCAGGTCCCAGCGGTGGCGTTTCAGGGCGTCAGTAGCCGTTCCCATTCGTCGCTTTCCAGGTGCCAGGAGGGGGTCATGTGGGCCAGTGGCCGCAGCGGCAGTGGCAGTGATTCGATGTCGAGATAGGTCTCCAGGCGGATGCGGTAGGCCTTGCCGGGGCGCAGTTGGGTGTCGGGCATCAGTGCCAGGCCGCGGATCTCGCCCAGTGCACTGAACAGGGCGCCGCGGGTGGCGAAGGTGTGGTGGGCACCGCTGTCGATGTCAGTCAGCTCATAGAGGCCCGACAGCGGGTGATAGCGCACCTGGCTGCGCAGCCGCAGGTCCACCAGGTCTTTCTCCCAGATCCAGGCCCCGGCCTCGCGCACCTCGACGTGGGTGACGAAGGTCAGCGGCACGCCGTTCTGCAGCGCCTCCAGGGCGGTGTCGGAGAGCTTGTAGTCGACGTCGGCATCGAGCAGCAGCTGCCCGTCCTGGCCATACAGCAACACCCGTTTGAAGGTGAAATCACCCGCTGCCGCGGATTGCGCCAGCGCCAGGAGCAGCAGGCCGAACAGCCACCAGGGACGGTGTGTCTTCACCGGGTTTTCTCCAGCAGGGCGTAGAAGAACCCATCCATGCCATCCTCGCCGGGCAGGGTCTGTCGCCCCGGGCCACGGGCATGGCCCCACCTCTCGGGCAGGGGCAACGCTCGGGCAGCGGGCTGGCGTTGCAGGAAGGACTCGATCTGCTGTTGATTTTCCATCGGCATCAGGGAACAGGTGACGTAAAGCAGCTTACCGCCGTGTTCCAGCAGGGGCCAGAGGGCATCGAGCAGGGCGGCCTGGCGAGCAGCCAGTGCCCGGATGTCGTCGGCCCGGCGCAGCAGCTTGATGTCCGGGTGCCGGCGGATCACGCCGGTGGCGGAGCAGGGGGCGTCGAGCAGGATGCGTTGATAGGGTTGGGCAGACCATTCATCCGTGGGGTGGGCGGCATCGGCTGTCAGCAGCCGGGCATGCAGCTGCAGTCGATCGAGGTTCTCGCGGACCCGTTCCAGCCGCCGGGCATCGACATCGATGGCGGTCATGTCCAGATCGGGGACGTGTTCGAGCAGGTGGCAGGTCTTGCCGCCGGGGGCGGCACAGGCATCGAGCACCCGTTGTCCCGGCCGGGCATCGAGCAGATGGGCAGCCAGCTGGGCCCCGGCATCCTGCACCGAGACCAGGCCGTCAGCGAAACCGGGCAGGTGTTCGACATCCAGCGGTCTGTCCAGTATCAATGCCTCCGGCAGCCCCGCCACCGGCCGGGCGGTGATCCCCTGGCCGGCCAGCCTGGCGGCGTAGTCGGCAGGTTTGCTGCGCCGGACATTGACCCGCAGGGTCATCGGCGGATGCTGCTGCAGGGCCTCGCAGATGGCCTGCCAGTGCTCCGGCCAGGCCTGTTTCAGGGCCTCGATCAGCCAGGCAGGCTGGGCGTGACGGGCATCCGCCTGCTCCATGACGGTGGCCAGCAGGGCATCGCGTTCGCGGATGAAACGCCGCAGACTGGCGTTGACCAGCTTGGCGGCCCAGCCCTTGCCGAGTGCGCGACTGGCGCCGACGGTGGCGGCCACGGCGGCATGCTCCGGCACCCGGGTGTTGAGCAGTTGGTGCAGGCCGATCAGCAGCAGGGCCTGGATGTCGCGATCCTTGGTCTTCAGCGGGCGCTGCAGCAGCTGCCCGATGATCGCCTGCAGCCGGGGATACCAGCGGCAGACACCGAAGGCGAGCTCGGCCACCAGGCCGCGATCCTTGCCAGTGACATCGCTGCTGCGCCGCGGCAGGACCTCGCCCAGTGACTGTCCGCCCAGCACATCGGCCAGCGCCAGGGCGGCGACGGCACGGGGATCCCGGCTGCCCTCGTGGCGGCCGTCAGCCAAGCAGCACCCCCTGTATGGCGTGGGCGTTGATGAAGTCGGCGGCACTCATGGCGCGCTTGCCCGGCAGTTGCAGGCGGGTGATACGCAGCAGGCCGTCGCCGGTGGAGACATCGATCCCCTGGCGGCCGGCGGCCATCACCGTGCCGGGTGTGCCGGTGGTGCCTTTGACGACCTCGGCGTCCCAGATGCGCAGCACGGCATCCTCGAAGCGGGTCTGGGCCACCGGCCACGGATTGAAGGCCCTCACCTGCCGGTGGATCAGGCTGGCGGGCTGCTGCCAGTCGATCATCGCCTCGGCCTTGCTCAGCTTGGCGGCATAGGTGGACTGGCTGTCGTCCTGGGGTGTGGCCACGAGGCTGCCGTCGATGATGCCCGGCAGGGCGGCCATCAGGGCCTCGGCGCCGAGTGGTGCGAGCTTGTCGTGCAGTGAGCCGCCGGTCTCGTCGGCGGCAATGGGAATTTTTTTCACCAGATACATGGGGCCGGTATCAAGGCCGGCCTCCATCTGCATGATGGTGACCCCGGTCTCGGTGTCACCTGCAAGGATGGCGCGCTGGATGGGGGCGGCGCCGCGCCAGCGTGGCAGGATGGAGGCGTGGATGTTGATGCAGCCGAGCCGCGGCGCATCGAGCACCGCCTGCGGCAGCAGCAGGCCGTAGGCCACCACCACCATGATGTCGGCCCGCAGCGCCCTGAGTGCCTCGATGTCTGCCGCGTCCTTGAAATTGGCGGGCTGGTAGACCGGTACGCCGGCGGCGACCGCGACCTCCTTCACCGGGCTGGGGGTCAGCTTGCGGCCACGCCCGGCGGGGCGGTCAGGCTGGGTGTAGGCGGCAACCACCTCGTAGCCCGGGGCCTCGAGCAGGGCCTTGAGGGGAGGCACCGAGAATTCGGGGGTGCCGGCGAAGATGACTCGAATCGGGTCTGGCATGGGCTGATCCACAACGGCGTTGGACATTGGCCGGACTGCGACAGTGTTCGCAGTCCGTCAGGGACACAGGGGCAACAATCGGATGAAGGCTAGATGGCGTTACGTGCTGGTGCGGGTTCGCTGGCCAGGCGTTGTTCCTTCTCCAGCTTCTTGCGGATGCGCTGGCGCTTGAGATTGGACAGGTAGTCGACGAACAGCTTGCCGTCGAGGTGGTCAATCTCATGCTGGATGCAAACCGCCAGCAGGCCATCGGCCTCGAGCTCGAAGGGCTCGCCGTTGCGGTCGAGGGCGCGAATGGTGATCCGCTCGGCACGTTTGACCGTTTCGTAGATCCCGGGAACGGAGAGGCAGCCTTCGTCCATGGTCTCCTCGCCCTCCCTGGTGAGGATCTCGGGATTGATCAGGGCGAGCGGCTGGTCATGCTCTTCGGAGATGTCGATGACCACCACGCGCTTGGCAACGTTGACCTGGGTTGCAGCGAGGCCGATGCCGGGCGCCTGGTACATGGTCTCGAACATGTCGTCGACCAGTCGGCGCGTCTCGTCGTCGACTTCGGCAACCGGTTTGGCCTTGTTACGCAGTCGATTATCGGGGAAATGCAGAATGTCGAGGATCGCCATGGGATTTTCCGCGCTATAGTAAGCAGATTAAAAAAGTGCGTTAGGATAATGATAATACAGGAATAGGCTTTGGCCGACTTTGCCTTAGTCCACAACCAGGGGAGCCCTATGCTCAAGCTTAGCCGTAAACTCGTCTTCGTGATCGCCCTGCTGGCCGTCTCCGCCATCGGTCAGGCCGCCGAGGACCTGCTCAATCCCACGCATCCCTCACGCTACGTGGTGAAGAAGGGCGACACCCTGTGGGACATCTCGGAGATGTTCCTGCGCGACCCCTGGCGCTGGCCGGATATCTGGTACGTCAATCCGCAGATCGCGAACCCTCATCTCATCTACCCGGGCGATGTGCTGGAACTGGTCTACATCAACGGCAAGCCCCAACTGCGGCTGAGCCGCGGGGTGGTCAAGCTCAGTCCGAAGATCCGGGTGACCCCCTGGGACGGCGCCATCCCCACCATCCCGGCCGATGCCATCGCCCCGTTCCTGACCCGTCCCTACGTGGTCACCGAGCATGAACTCGATGCCGCACCTTACGTGGTGGCATTCGCCGACGAGCACATCATCGGGGGCGCCGGACTGCGCGCCTACGTCAGGGCCATAGAGCAGCCGGATCAGCAAAAGTTCGATCTGGTGCGTCCCGGCGGACCCTACAAGGATGCGCAGACCGGCGAGGTGCTGGGCTACGAGGCGCTCTACGTGGGCGACGCCCAGCTCACACGTGTCGGTGACCCGGCCACCGTGCTGATCAATGCGGTGGAGCGCGAGGTGTTGGTGGGTGACCGCCTGCTGCCGGTCACCGAAGACCGCGCGATGCTGGACTTCCACCCCAAGGTGCCTGAGCAGGCCGTGGACGGCGCCATCATCGACGTGCTCGATGGTGTCTCGCAGATCGGTCAGTACAACGTGGTGGTGCTCGACCGCGGAGCCGCCGACGGGTTGAGCCCGGGCAGCGTCCTTCAGGTGGATCAGCGCGGGGCGACGGTGCGTGACCAGGTCACCGAGGATCGTCGCGACAGCGTCACCCTTCCCGATGAGAAGGCGGGCCTGCTGATGGTGTTCCGCACCTTCGATCGCGTCAGTTTCGCCCTGGTGATGCACGCTACCCGTGCCATCCATGTCCTCGACCGGGTGCACAATCCGGACTGAGGCAGCGCCGGTTCACAGATCGGGACATGTTCATGGATGAACAGTCTTTGCGCGAATGGCTGACCCTGCTGCGGGCCCCGGGAGTGGGGCCTGCCCGCCTCAATCCCCTGCTCGACCGCTATGGTTCCGCCGCGGCCCTGCTGCGGGCCGGAGGCGAATTGCCCGAGACCGTGCGCAAATCATTGGCGAAAACGGATGAACGCGCGATCGAGCAGGACCTGCAGTGGCTGTCCGGGCCGCAAAACCACCTGCTGACCCGTGACGACGCGACCTATCCGGCGCTGCTGCGCGAGTTGCCGGATTCCCCTGTCGCACTCTGGCTGCATGGCGAGCCCGATGCCCTGAGCCTGCCCCAGCTGGCCATCGTCGGCAGCCGCAATCCCACCAGTGGCGGGGGCAGTATCGCGCGGGAGTTTGCCCGCTATCTGGCCAGCCACGGCTTGTCGATCTGCAGCGGTCTGGCCATTGGTATCGACACGGCCGCCCATGAGGGGGCGCTCGAAGGCGGCGGGGTGACCGTTGCCGTGACCGGTACCGGTCTCGATCGGGTCTATCCCGCCAGCAACCGGGAGCTTGCGCATCGCATCGCCGAGCGTGGCGCACTGGTATCCGAATTCCTGCCGGGGACCCCGGCGCGGCCGGGAAATTTCCCCCGCCGCAACCGCATCATCAGTGGACTCTCGGTCGGTACCCTGGTGGTCGAGGCGGCGCTCAAGAGCGGCTCGCTGATCACCGCCCGCATGGCGCTGGAGCAGGGCCGCGAGCTGTTCGCCATCCCCGGCTCCATCCACAACCCGCTGGCGCGGGGCTGTCATGCCTTGATCCGCGAAGGTGCCAAGCTGGTCGAGAACGCCGGCCACATCATCGAGGAACTGGGCACGGCGCTCGGCAGTCTGGCAATTGAGGAAGCGGGCTCCCAGGACGATGCGGCGGTGCAGGGTGCCGGGGGGCTGGATGAGGAATACGTCAAGCTATTGGAAAACATGGGATTCGACCCCATATCCACCGACAGTCTGATCGAGCGCACGGGTTTTTCCGCGGAAGCGGTGTCCTCCATGCTGCTGTTGCTAGAACTCGAGGGTCATGTATCATCGGTTCCAGGTGGTTTATTCGCTCGAACCGGGAGCTTGACTGAGTGAACGCATACCCCGCCTCTGTCGTCTTCCCCAGGGCCGATCCGGTCCTTCAGTCTCTTTTTCCCCAATCAGGTGACAGGCCGTGAACGAGAACGTCATCGATGTGCTGATCTACATCTATGAGAATTACATGGACAGCGACGAGGCTGTGCCACAGGACCAGATCATGCTCGAGGAAGAGCTGATCGAGGCCGGTTTCCCCAAGGGCGAGGTGCAGAAGGCCTTCGATTGGCTGGACGAACTGGCCTGGCGCCAGGGTTACATGAATACCGGCAACGTGCTGGTCAACAAGTCCATCCGCATCTTCACCGACCGGGAGCAGCAGCGGATCGATCTCGAGACCCAGGGCATGCTGCTGTATCTCGAGCAGATCGGGGTGCTCGATTCGCTGAGCCGCGAGCTGGTGATCGAGCGCGCCATGGCCCTCGAGACCGAGGAGCTCGCCGCGGATGACGTGAAGTGGATCGTCCTGCTGGTGCTGCTGAACCAGCCCGGGCAGGAGAGTGCCTTCGCCTTGATGGAAGAGCTGGTCTACAACGGAAACCCGGGTTACCTGCACTAAGTCATTGATCTGAAAGCGGCAGATCCTGTGCCCCGGTGCACTTCGGGCTGTCGCCTTCAGCATGTTTTTCGTGCCAGCTGCTTGACAGTGGGACATCGGCGCGGCTATCCGTAATAGGCTATCCAAACCCGCTGCGTCGGCAGCGGGTGTTTTTTGCCCGCCACACGGTGGGAGATCGAGAGCGTTTTTTCTGGAACATGATATGAATCTGGTGATCGTCGAATCCCCGGCCAAGGCCAAGACCATCGAGAAGTACCTGGGCAAGGACTTCGGGGTGCTCGCCTCCTACGGCCACGTGCGCGACCTGGTGCCCAAGGAGGGTGCCGTGGATACCGAGCACTGCTTCAAGATGAAGTACCAGGTCATCGAGCGCAACGAGCGCCATGTCAAGGAGATCATCAATAAGCTGAAGAAGGCCGATGCGCTCTATCTCGCGACCGACCCGGACCGCGAGGGCGAGGCCATTTCCTGGCACCTCTACGAACTGCTGAAGGACCGCAAGGTGCTCAAGGACAAGCCGGTCTACCGCGTGGTGTTCAACGAGATCACCAAGAAGGCGGTGCAGGACGCGGTGGCCCATCCCCGCGAGCTGTCCATGGATCTGGTCAACGCCCAGCAGGCACGCCGCGCCCTGGACTATCTGGTGGGCTTCAACCTCTCGCCGCTGCTGTGGAAGAAGATCCGCCGCGGGCTGTCGGCCGGCCGGGTGCAGAGCCCGGCACTGCGCATGATCGTCGAGCGCGAGGAGGAGATTGAGGCCTTCAAACCCAGGGAATACTGGAGCGTCGAGGCGGACGTGAAGAAGGAGGCGGTGATCACCGCCAAGCTGACTCATTTTGCCGGCGAGAAGCTCGGTCAGTTCAGCATCGACAATGACAAGCGCGCCCACGAGGTGGAAAAGACCCTGCTGGAGAAGGCCGATGGCGCGCTTGATGTCGTCAAGGTCGAGAAGAAGCAGCGCAAGCGTAATCCCGCTGCCCCCTTCACCACCTCCACCCTGCAGCAGGAGGCGGCACGCAAGCTCGGCTTCACCGCCCAGCGCACCATGCGGGTCGCCCAGCAGCTCTACGAGGGTGTCGACATCGGCGAAGGCGCGGTCGGCCTCATCACCTACATGCGGACCGACTCGGTGCATCTGGCGGACGAGGCCCTGGACGAGCTGCGCGGCTTCATCAGCGAACGTTACGGTGCCGACCAGGTGCCTAAGCAGCCGCGGGTCTACAAGACCAAGTCGAAGAATGCCCAGGAGGCCCACGAGGCGATCCGTCCCACCTCCGCACTGCGGGTGCCGGCAGAGATCAGGAACCGCCTCGACAAGGACCAGTTCCGGCTCTACGAGCTGATCTGGAAGCGCACGGTGGCCTGCCAGATGATCCATGCCACCCTGCACACGGTGGCGGCCGACATGACCGCCGGCGAGGGCAATGTCTTCCGTGCCACCGGTTCCACCGTGGCCAACCCCGGCTTCATGCGGGTCTATCTCGAGGGCAAGGACGACGCAAAGGCAGGCGACGAGGATGAAAAGATGCTGCCGCCGCTGGCAGAGGGCGAGCGCCTGCCGCTGCTGGCGATTCGCCCCGAGCAGCACTTCACCGAGCCGCCGCCCCGCTACACGGAGGCGAGCCTGGTCAAGGCGCTGGAAGAGCACGGCATCGGCCGTCCCTCGACCTATGCGAGCATCATCTCCACGCTGCAGGACCGCGAATATGTCGAGCTGGAGAAAAAGCGCTTCACCCCGACCGATGTGGGTCGGGTGGTAAACAAGTTCCTCACCAATTACTTCACCCAGTACGTCGACTACGACTTCACCGCCAAGCTGGAGGATGAGCTCGATGCGGTGGCCCGCGGCGAAGAGGATTGGGTGCCGCTGCTGGAGAAGTTCTGGAAGCCCTTCAAGGCACGGATAGACGACACCCAGGAGAACGTCAAACGCTCCGATGTGACCCAGGAACTGCTCGATGAGGAATGCCCCAAGTGCAGCAGCAAGCTGTCCCTGCGGCTCGGCCGCCACGGGCGATTCATCGGCTGCACCAACTACCCCGAGTGCGACTACACCCGCGATATCAACGAGGACAAGAACGCCTCGGCCGAACCCGAGACCGTCGGCCGGGACTGCCCGGAATGCGGCAAGCCGCTGGTCTTCAAACAGGGTCGCTACGGCAAGTTCATCGGCTGCTCCGGCTACCCCGAGTGCCGACACATCGAGCCGCTGGAAAAACCCGAGGACACGGGTGTCGAGTGCCCGAAGTGCCACAAGGGCACACTGATGAAGCGCAAGTCGCGCAAGGGCAAGGTCTTCTATTCCTGCTCGACCTATCCGAAGTGTGACTATGCCACCTGGAACGAGCCGGTCGCCGAGCCCTGCCCCTCCTGTGGCTGGCCGATCCTCACCCTCAAGACCACCAAGCGGAGGGGCACCGAAAAGGTCTGTCCCCAGGCCGAATGCAAATATGCGGAACCGGTCGAGGAAGCGGAAAGCCCGGCGGAATGATTCCGGCGATTTCCCGTTCACACAGGGAGGTATGAAAGGATGAAATCACTCTTGGTAGCCATGTTGCTGCTGGCAGCGGGCACCGCGGCGGCGGACCCTCGGGCCGAGGCGGCTGCCATTGAGCTGCTCGATGTCATCAATATGGAGCAGGTGATGGATCGCTCCATGGAGCAGACCCTGGCCATACAGATGCAGGCGAATCCGGCAATGCTTCCCTATCGGGCGGTATTACAGGAGTTTTTCGCCAGGTATCTCAGCTACCCTTCGATCAAGGCCGATTTGGTGCAGATGTACACCGAATCGTTCACTGCCGACGAACTCGACCAGCTGATCGCCTTTTACCAGACGCCGCTCGGCAGGAAGACCCTGGAAAAGCTGCCCGAGCTGATGCGCAGGGG
>JANTHH010000086.1 GCA_024762485.1 Chromatiales bacterium | reverse complement strand
GGTGTTCAGCGGCGAATATGTCACCGGCGATGTCGATGCGGATTATCTCGATCATCTCGAGGACCAGCGCAACGACGGCGCCAAGCAGAAGCGCGAGGCGGGACAGCTCGGCAACATCATCGAGCTGCACAACGAGGCCTGATCACCGACCGGGAGCAGCCGGTGTCTCCCTACATCAGGCCGTAAGCTTCTGATAGAGTTTCTGCATGCGCCGATTTGTCCCAGATTGCGGGCGCACAATAAATACCGCTAAAGCGAGGGCAACCTGCTTTGGCTGTGCCGGGGCGGTTTTTTTTTGCCCGCCGAAAGAACGTGAACGATGGAGATCCCGATGGACGAGTTCGAAGCTGAATGGGGCGATGCCACCCTGGCCATACGCACCGGCCACCACCGTACACCGGAGGGCGAACACTCAGAGCCGATCTTTCCCACCTCCAGTTACGTCTTTGCCAGCGCGGCGGAGGCCGCGGCCACCTTCGCCGGCGAACGCCATGGCAACATTTATTCCCGCTTCACCAACCCCACCGTGCGTACCTTCGAGGAGCGGCTGGCGGTACTCGAGGGTGGCGAGCGCTGTGTCGCCACCGCCTCGGGCATGGCGGCGATCCTGGCCGCCTGCATGGGCGTGCTGAAAGCGGGCGATCACATGGTCAGCTCGGCCAGCATCTTCGGCAGCACCGTGGTGCTGTTCAACAAGTACCTGAGTCGCTTCGGCATCGACACCAGCTACGTGCCGCTGACCGATCTCGATGCCTGGGAACAGGCCATCCGGCCGGAGACCCGGCTGCTGTTCCTGGAGACCCCGTCGAATCCGCTGACCGAGATCGGTGACATCCGCGCATTGGCCGAGCTCGCCCATAGCAAGGGTTGCCTGCTGGCAGTGGACAACTGCTTCTGCACCCCGGTGCTACAGAAGCCGCTGGCACTGGGTGCAGACATCGTCATTCACTCTGCCACCAAATACCTCGATGGCCAGGGACGCTGCATGGGTGGTGCGGTGGTCGGTGGTCATGAGGTCGTCGGCGAGGAGGTCTACGGTGTGCTGCGCACCGCCGGACCGACCATGAGCCCCTTCAACGCCTGGGTGTTCCTCAAGGGTCTGGAGACCCTGAAGATCCGCATGGCGGCGCACACCGCCAACGCCACCGCGCTGGCTCACTGGCTGGAGCAGCAGGCGGGTGTCCGCCGGGTGTTCTACCCCGGGCTGGAGTCGCATCCACAGTACGCACTGGGCAGGGCCCAGCAGAGCGGTGCGGGCGGCATACTCTCGTTCGAGCTGGAGGGCGGACAGGCGGCTGCCTGGCGCCTGATCGATCACACACGGATGCTGTCGATCACCGCCAACCTGGGTGATACCAAGTCCACCATCACCCACCCGGCGACCACCACCCACGGTCGCCTGTCGCCCGAGGAACGTGCGCTGGCCGGTATCGGCGACGGACTGGTGCGCGTCGCCGTGGGCCTGGAGGACATTGCCGACATCCAGGCCGACCTGGCGCGGGGCCTGGCCGGCTAGGACCCTTGGGCGACGACCGGCGCAATCAGTGGGAAAGCCGTCACGCCGGGGCCGATGATCTCGGTTCCGTGGCGGCTGTGCTCACGCGCAATGCCCATCTGCTGCAGGGACCGGGCAGGGCGCTGGATCTCGCCTGCGGTCGTGGTGCCAATACCTTGTGGCTGGCCGGGCAGGGGTATCACGTCAGCGCCTGGGACTATGCCGCAACAGCACTTGAGCGGCTGCGTCGGGCGGCGGACAGACAGGGATTACAGGTCGATACCGCGTTGCGCGATATCACCGTTGAACCCCCGGGGCCTGACACTTTCGACCTGATCCTGGTCAGCCATTTTCTCGAGCGTACACTGTGCCCGGCCATCCTGGCCGCGCTGAGACCCGGCGGTGTGCTCTGCTATCAAACCTTCAGCCAGGACTCGCCTGCGGGCCTGGGACCGGCCAACCCGGCATTCCGGCTTGCACCCAATGAGTTATTGCATCTGTTCCCCGGCCTGCGCCTGCGCTACTACCGCGAAGAAGGCGAATTGGGCGACTGCAGCCGTGGTGAGCGCGGCCTGGCGATGATGATCGCCCAGCGGGTCACGGCATGAAGCCGCGCATGCACCACTGATCCGATGTCCGACGTCGAACAGCATGAGGTGGTCATCATCGGCGCCGGTGCCGCCGGGCTGATGTGTGCCGCCAGCGCCGGGCAGCGCGGACGCGACGTGCTGGTGGTCGATCACGCGCGTAAACCAGGCAACAAGATCCGCATGTCCGGTGGCGGCAAGTGCAACTTCACCAACCACTCGGTGGATGCGGAAAACTATCTCTCCCACAACCCGCACTTCTGCAAGTCGGCGCTCCACCGTTACACCCAGTGGGACTTCATCGCGCTGGTCGACAAGCACGGCATCCCCTTTCATGAGCGCGATCACGGCCAGCTGTTCTGCGACAACAGTTCGAAGGACATCCTCGACATGCTGCTGGCCGAATGCGAACAGGCCGGTACTGCGATCCGCCTCGGGGTCGAGGTGGAAGCCATCGAGCGACTGGAGGCAGGGGGTTTCATCCTGACCACCAGCCAGGGCGTGCTGGCCTGTGAATCGCTGGTGATCGCCAGCGGCGGGCAGTCCATCCCCACCATGGGCGCCTCGCCCTTCGGCTACAAGGTGGCGGAGCAGTTCGGCATCCGGGTGTGGCCACCGTCGGCGGGGCTGGCACCGTTCACCCTCAGGCCGGATGACAAGTCACGCTTCGCCCCCCTGTCCGGCATCGCGGTGGACAGCCGGGTCAGCAACGAGCTGGCCAGCTTCCGCGAGAACATTCTCTTCACCCATCGCGGCCTCAGTGGGCCGGCGATCCTGCAGATCTCCAACTACTGGCAGCCCGGCGAGTCGGTCACCATCGACCTGCTGCCCGCAATCGACCTGCTGCCGGTGCTTGTCGAACAGCAGCGCGCCGGGGTCGGGAAAAAGCTGCGGACCCTGTTGTCTGCACACCTTCCGAAGCGGCTGGTGGACCGTTTCATCGACGGCCAGCTGCTGGCGATGGGCCTTCAGGACATCCCATTGGCGACGCTGCAATCAGTGGTGCAGCAGTTCAAGGCATGGAAGCTCACACCCAACGGCAGCGAGGGTTACCGTACCGCCGAGGTGACCCGGGGTGGCGTGGACTGCGATGCCTTGTCGTCGAAGACCCTGGCGGCTCGGGAGATTCCCGACCTGTTCTTCATCGGCGAGGTGGTGGATGTGACCGGCTGGCTCGGTGGCTACAACTTCCAGTGGGCCTGGTCCTCCGGCTGGTGCGCCGGGCAATATGTCTGAGGGGCATCTCACCGCTGGCGGGTAAAGAAAAGGCCGTCCAGACCGTTAAATACAGTATGGATCCGAGCATTTTCCACCGCCCGCCGACGGCGCTGGCGCAGGCCGCCCTGCTGGGGTTGCTGCTGTGCCTGCCGACGGTGCGTGCCGCGACCCTGCATTTCGAGGCGCCGGTGCATCAGGCGCAGTGGCAATTTCAGCAGCAGCCCTACAGCTGCGAGCTGAGCCATGTCATCCCCGGATTCGGCGAGGCCCACTTCAGGCGCGACTCGCTCAGCGAGGTCGGTTTCACCCTGCAGGTGGAGGAGGCGCTGAAACGTGGCGGCACGGCGACCATGATCGCCGAGCCACCGGCCTGGCAGCCAGACCTGGAAAATGAGGATCTCGGCAATGTGCCGCTCCGGCCCGGTGCCACGCCACTGCAACTTGGCCGGGAGCCGTCATTGCGCATGCTCAGCGAGTTGGAGCGCGGCATGCAGGTGAGGCTTCATGCGCCGAACTGGGACGCCATACCCACGCCCGTCAGCATCACCCTGAGCACCGTGAATATCCGGACCCCGCTGGTGCAATTCAGGCAGTGCCTGGCATCGCTGCCGGTGTTCGACAGGGTCCGGCTGGACGACAGCCATATCCTGTTCGCAACCGACAGCGCCAAGCTCGATACCGCGGCAAGGGCATGGCTGGACAAGCTCAGCGACTATCTCAAGCTGAACCGGCATCCGCCGGTGGTCCATGTGGAGGCCCACACCGATAACGTGGCGACCCGTCGTTACAATCAGCGGCTGGCGCAGCGACGGGCCGAGGCAGTGCGGGCCTATCTGCTCGGCAAGGGGGTACCCGCCGACGTGATCAGGCTGCAGGCCTTCGGCGAGAGTCGGCCGGCGGCCAGCAACCGCACCGAGCAGGGGCGACAGCAGAATCGCCGGGTGCGCATACGGGTGGAGACCAAGGCCTGAGGATTTCTCCTCGCCGGGCTCGTCGAAATGACAAGGGTAAAGTGCGGTGCCGTGTCAGCAACGCACAATTATCAGCACGCACGTCGTCATAATAATCAGCACGCATGTCGTTCTGACAGGAAGACATCTTCCGATCCTTGTCATCTCGAGCGCAGCGAGAGATCTTTCCCTCCCGCCCTATGCCAACCAACTACCCCCAGTTCACCCCGAATACACGGTCACGGAAACGCCAGGGCGGGGTGTCCTTCAGCGTTGCCATGTCGTAGACCCGCAGCAGTTCGTCGCCGAAGGTGCTGACCCGTGGCACCAGCCCCTTTTCGTACTGGAAATGCCACCACTCTGCACCCAGCCAGGTACCGCCATCGAAGAACGACTTACGGGCGCGGATACGGGCAAAGCCGGCCTGCTCAAACAGTGCAGTGAGGTCGAGGAACCGTCCCGTCGCCTTGCGAGGTCGCTTGCGGCTGCCATAGGTGAGGGCGTCCAGTTCCATCGCTTCACCGTCCTCTGCCCGGGCATAGACCCGCCAGTAGCGCTCACCATCGCTGGTGATCACGTAGGGGTCGCGTGCCGGGCTCTCCATGCCGCTGCCCACATGCAGGTCCAGTGCACGGCCGGTGTAGTGGAACGAGGTGGCGCTGCGGCTGGGGCTGACCCGGGCATTGAGCGAGCGTCTGGCCCCTGAACTGGTAAGCCGGCCGCCGGCCTCCACCACCTGATCGCGTACCTGCTGGTAGGCGGCGGCGACGTCCTCGCGCAGAAAAAAGCGGTCGTAGCCGTCGCGGTATTTGTCAGCTGGCACGCGCACAAAGGGCAGACGGTCGGGTGACTCCCCGGCGCTGTCGCCCAGCCCCTGCATCTCCTGTACGTGATCGCGCAGCGCCTCGTCCAGCGCCTGCAGGGTCTGGGGTCCCGCGATGCCGTCGGCATACAGGCCCTCGGCCTCCTGGAACAGGATCACTGCGTTCTCGGTCTTCTCGCCGAAGACCCCATCCGCCCTGCCTGGCCGGTAGCCGAGCAGGGTGAGATTTTCCTGCAATGTGCGGACATCCTCACCGCGGCTGTCGAGTCTGAGCATGTGCTGTCTCCCTGATGCTGTTTGTCTGAAGTTATCCGGATCCCCACCCCGCGGGTCGGAATCACTACGTCTACTGTAGGCATTTCTCAGCAGATCGTGGAGAGACGCGCGGCTGGCGGTCCCGCCAACGGGCATGTTCTTGATCCCGGTCACTTGCGTCCGCATGTTTCCTTGGTGATGCTAGTGCAGAACAACAAGGAGCCCGACATGGATACAGCACAGCCCGGCATACTCGCCCCCGTCCCCAAGGCGGCCCGTTATATCAGCTATACCCTGGAACCCGGTGCTGACCCTGTCCCCGCACTGAAGGCGCTGGCCGCGTCGGCGGGCGGGGCGGATCTGGTGGTGGGTCTCGGCCCCTCCCTGGTCGCCGCGCTGGACGGCGCGATTGCCGGGCTGCACGACTTCCCCAGCTATTCGTCAAAGGGGGTCGACATACCGGCCACACCTGCCGCGTTGTGGTGCTGGCTGCGTGGCGAGGACCACGGGGTCCTGCTGCACCGCTCCCGTGAACTGAGCGATCGGCTGGCACCGGCCTTTGCCGTGGAGCAGGTGATCGACAGCTTCATGTACCGTGACAGCCGCGATCTCAGCGGCTATGTCGACGGCACCGAGAACCCGCAGGGCGAGGAGGCCGTCACCGCCGGCATCGTGCAGGGACAGGGAGCGGGGATGGACGGTTCCAGCTTTGTCGCAGTGCAGCAATGGTGGCATGAGCTGGATGCCTTCGAGACCCTGCCGGAAGCGGAGCAGGACAATGTCTTCGGCCGTCACCGTGCCGACAACGAGGAGTTCGACGAGGCACCGGAATCGGCCCACGTGAAGCGGGCGGCGCAGGAGAGTTTCTCGCCCGAGGCCTTCATGGTGCGCCGCTCCATGCCCTGGGCCGATGGGCTGTCGGCCGGGCTGGTGTTCGTCGCCTTCGGCAGGAGTCTGGATGCATTCGAGGCGGTGCTCAGACGCATGACCGGCCAGGAGGACGGTATCCTCGATGGCCTGTTCCGCTTCACCCGCCCGGTCAGCGGTGCCTACTACTGGTGCCCGCCGGTGAAGGACGGCCAGCTGGATCTCAGCCGCCTCGGGCTCTGATCAATCGCTGTCGGCCGGCGGCTGCCCGGTGACGTCATCGCCGCTGTCGCGCAACGGCTTCCAGTAGCGTCGTCCATACTGGTTTGACGGTTCATCTGCCGGCAGCGCCACCATGCCGTGGCGGGCGAAGAAGCCGGTGGCGTCGGCCTGTGCCTTCACCAGCAGGCCATCGACCCGCGCCCTGCGCGCGGCGCCCTCGGCGGCGGTGAGCAGTCGGCTGCCGACCCCCTGACCCTGTGCGGCCGGGTCCACATAGAGACCATGCAGCAGCAATGCGGTCCTGCCCGGCGGGCAGTCCTTTGCAGCGGCACCTTCCCAGGCTGCCACCCCGATGATGCCGGCCGTGGGCGACTCGGCCACCAGCAGGATCAGATGCCTGAGGTCGATGGCATCGTATCGATAGCTCGGCAATGACAACCGCTTGACCCGCTCGGGCAGATCCCAGGTCATCACTGCCGCCTCGATCACCTGGTTGATGGCAGGCAGATCGGCCGGCGTTGCGGGGCGCAGCTGGATATCAGGTGTATTCATTTCTGCCTCCTGTTTGCCACCCGGCCCGTCCCATGCCGATGTTCAGCCGGCCTCCTTCCACTCCACGCCGCTGTCGATGCTGCGGTGTTCTGCCGGATCGGGCTCGGGCGTCTTCATGGTCACCAGTTCCTCGCTGCTGACCGGGTGAATGGCGAGGGTGTTGTCAAAGTCCGCCTTGCGGGCGCCCATCTTCACCGCCACCGCAAAACCCTGCAGCATCTCGTCGACATTGTCACCGATGAGATGGATGCCGACGACACGCTCGTCTTCACCGGCACATACCAGCTTCATCGCAGTGGTCACGCCGTGCGTCGACAGTGCATGGCGCATGGGAATGAATTCGGCCTTGTAGACCGTAACCTGCTCATGGCGCTCGCGTGCCTCCCGCTCGGTGATACCCACGGTGCCCACCGGCGGGTGGGCGAACACCACGCTGGGGATGTTGTCGTAGTCCACCGCGGCGTCCGGGCGCCCGCCGAACAGCCGCTCCGCCAGTGTCCTGCCGGCCTTGATGGCCACCGGTGTCAGCGGTGCGCGTCCGGTGATGTCGCCGATGGCGTAGATGCCGGACACATTGGTGTTCTGGTATGCGTCGGTGGGGATGATGCCATTGCTGCGCATCGCCACGCCGGCGGCCTCCAGGTCGAGGTCACGGGTGTTGGGTGCACGGCCCACCGCCCAGATCACGCAGTCGTAGCCGTCGAGGCGTTCGCCGTTGGCCGCGTCCAGTGCGATGCCGGCGTCGGTCGCGGCCAGTCCGGCCACCTGGAAGTTCATGCGCAGCGCGATATCCTGCTTGCGCATCTCGGCCATCAACACCTGGCTGATCATCGGGTCGAACAACTCCAGCACCCGCTCCTCCAGCGCCACCACGGTGACCTCGGAGCCCAGCGCGCGCAACACGCCGGCCAGTTCCACGCCGATGTAGCCGCCGCCGATGATGGCCACCTTGCGCGGTTGCTCGGTGAGCTGGAAGAAGCCGTCGGAGGTGATGCCGAGCGCCGCGCCGGGCACCGGCGGCACGATGGGTCGACCACCGGTGGCCACCACGATGTGCTCGGCGCTGTAGCGTTCGCCGACGACCTCGACGGTATGGGCATCCACGAAGCGTGCCTTGCCGTCGATGCGGGTGATGCCGCTCTCGTCCACATAGCCGTCCCAGTAGGCATTGATGTTGCGGATGTAATCCTCCCGCCCCGCCACCAGTCTGGCCCAGTCGGTGGCGCCGCGTTGTGCCGGGATGCCGAAGCCATTGGCATCATCCACCGCATGCGCCAGGTTGGCGGCATACCACATCACCTTCTTGGGCACGCAGCCGTTGTTGACGCAGGTGCCGCCCATCTTGTGGGGCTCGATCACCGCGACCTTTTTGCCATAACGGGCCGCGCTCTCCGCCACGGCGAGGCCGCCGCTGCCGCCACCGATGGCGATCAAATCGAAATGTCTGTTCATGATCGGGTTCCTTTTGAGAAATCGGTTGTGCGTTTGTCTCGGGCCTTGTGGGCCCTGGTCTTTGATTGCGAGGGGCGGCTTCCCTCACCCCAACCCCTCTCCCGGAGGGAGAGGGGCTCATGCTCCACCTCTGTCGAAGTGGCACCTCTCTCCCGGAGGGAGAGGGGCTCATGCTCCACATCTGTCGATGTGCCCCCCTCTCCCTCCGGGAGAGGGGTCGGGGGTGAGGGCGTCAAGCCGCGTCCTGCTCCGCACTTGTCAGATAGGCCTCCAGCGCCTCGGAACCGCCGATGTACTCGCCCTCGATGAACACCTGGGGCACGGTCTCCTTGCCGGTAATGGCGCGCACCGAGCGCAGGGTCGCATCATGGCCGAGCACGATCTCCTCGAAGCTCATGCCGCGATCGGCCAGCATCTGCTTGGCCTTGGCACAGAACGGGCAGCCCGGCTTGGTGATCATGCTGATGGCCTGCGGCTTGCGGGCGTTCGGGTTGATGTAGTCGAGCATGGTGTCCGCGTCGGAGACCTCGAAGGGGTCGCCCGGCACGTCCGGCTCGATGAACATCTTCTCGATCACGCCGTCCTTCACCAGCATGGAGTAGCGCCAGCTGCGCTTGCCGAAACCGAGGTCGGACTTGTCCACCAGCATGCCCATGCCGGCGGTGAAGTCACCGTTGCCATCGGGGATCAAAGTGATGTTCTCCGCCTCCTGGTCTTCCTTCCAGGCATCCATGACGAAGGCGTCGTTGACCGACAGGCAGACGATCTCGTCGACGCCGTTCTCCCTGAACACCCCGGCCAACTCGTTGTAGCGGGGCAGGTGGGTGGATGAGCAGGTGGGGGTAAAGGCGCCGGGCAGTGCGAACACCACCACGGTGCGGCCCTTGAAAAGGTCATCGCTGCTCACGTCGACGAATGCATCGTTGGCGCGGGTCTTGAAGATGACGCTGGGTACCTTTTGTCCTTCGCGGTTTTGCATGGTCTTTCTCCTGTCGTTTTAGACAATTGCTATCGAATGTGAGTGTATTATTGGGCTGGACAAACGATTATGGAAATTGTTTGTTCCAAATATATCGATAGAAAAAACCTAATTATTGGCAAGGCATGGCCGGGCCGCTGTAGGCTGCATTTTCCAAACAGGCAAACAGGACGCATGCCATGACCAGCCAATGCTGTATCCAGAGCAATAACGACACCGGACGTTTCTTCTCCTGGCTGTCGGGGATGAACCGCTGGCGCCACCGCTGGTTCGGCTTCGAATCCAACCAGCGGCAGCTGCTCGACGGCATCCGTGAGCAGGGCATCACGGATGCCCGCCTGCTCGAGGTGGGTTGCGGACCGGGTTACCTGCACCAGGCCCTGCTGGGCGAAGGGGCTGCGCACGCGACGGGTGTCGACCTGTCGGAGGGCATGCTGGCGATTGCCCGGGACGAGGCCGCAAGACAGGGGCTGGCCGACCGCTGCGACTATCGGCAGGGCGATGTCGTACAGCTGGCCGCAGAACTGCCGCAGGCGGACGTGAGCATTCTCGACAAGGTGGTGTGCTGCTACCCGGACTGGCAGCAGCTGCTCGATGCCGTGCTCGGGCGCACCACCCGGGTGCTGGCACTCAGCTATCCGCTCGATCGCGCCAGCACCCGGGTGGGAGTAAGGTTTCTCGCCTGGCTGATGAGCCGGCTGCATTGCTGCTATCAGCCCTATCTGCATGACCCGGCGCTGATCCGCAGGCACCTTCAGGGCAAAGGCCTGCGCCTGGACAGGGAAGAGCAGAGCGGCAACTGGCTGACCGAGGTCTACGTGCGCTGCTGATCGTGCGGCATACGCGCACTGGATGAGGAAACGTCAGCCGCAGCGGTAGTCCGAACGGTTCCCGGCAGAGTCACCGACCGTCTGGCATGGCCCACCAGGTTCTGCTGGCCTCAGAGCAGTGTCTTGCGCCCATCTCGCCACCGCAGTACGGCCTTCTCCAGTTCCACCAGCAGGAACAACAACACACCGAACACCAGAATGCGGGCCCAGGCGAGCCAGTCGATGGCCGCGGTACCAAAGAAGGTCTGCATCAGCGGCAGATAGGTGAACAGCAACTGGAAGAGCACCACCATGGCGATGGCGATCAACACATAGCGATTGCCCA
>JANTHH010000085.1 GCA_024762485.1 Chromatiales bacterium | reverse complement strand
CGCGCACTGGGTGTCGCTCGCAAGGATGGGGACGATGCAGCTTGGGTCTTCCTCGGCCTACTATCTCTGTTCGATCCGCCACGAGAAGATTCTGCAGAAACCGTACGCCGAGCGCGAGCTTATGGCGTCAATGTAAAAATGGTAACTGGTGATAATCGTTCGATAGCTCAGCAGATAGCCAAAGCACTCGGCCTGGGCCAAACAATCCTACGGGCTGACGCACTGCCAGTGGACGATGATGGTGCAGATCATAAAGCCAGTATCGAGGCTGTTGAGAAGGCAGATGGCTTTGCCGAGGTATTTCCTGAACATAAATTTGCCATAGTAAGGGTCCTGCAAAAGGCTAATCACATCACGGGTATGACTGGTGACGGCGTCAATGATGCCCCTGCACTGAAGCAGGCTGACGTGGGCATTGCGGTCAGTGGCGCCACAGATGCAGCCCGTGCGGCGGCGGACCTGGTACTAACCGCGCCGGGCTTGTCAGTAATCATCAATGCCATTGAAGAGGCGCGGCGAATATTTGAACGTATGAATGCTTACGCGGTTTATCGTATCAGCGAGACCATCCGTATCATGTTTTTTGTGGTCTTTGCGATGGTGTTCTTCAATTTTTATCCTATCACCGCAATCATGATTATTTTGCTGGCCTTCTTCAACGACTTACCCATAATGACCATCGCATATGACCGTACCAGTCTTGCAAAAGACCCGGTACGTTGGGACATGCATCGGGTGATTACTGTCGCTACAGCAATGGGTGTTGTTGGGGTGGTTGGCAGCTTCGGGATGCTGCTGATCGCGATGGACTGGCTGCAGCTGGATGTCGCCCAAGTACAGACCTATGTATTTCTGAAGATGGCCGTCGCAGGTCACCTAGTGTTGTTCGTCGCTCGTGCCAAGGGCCATTTCTGGCAAAAGCCCTGGCCGGCACCCGTCATGATTTGGTCTGCCGTGGTCACAAAATTGGCAGCTACATTGCTCGCGGCTTATGGCTTTGGTCTGATTGCCCCGATCAGCTGGTCAGATATCGCACTTATATGGGGATATTCAATCGCCTCGGCCTTTGTTACCGATATCGTCAAGGTGCAGGTCTATCGCCATCTCGAACACCGGGTGACTCGACATCATCATTTCATCGCTCGACTAAGACAGCCGTTACATGCCTTTGCACGTCGACAGTGAGGTCTCTGGCAAGGCAGTCTGCGGCTGCCGATGGGGTCTGGCGGTAAAGCTTGGTCAGTGTCAGCCTTGCTGGGGCGCGGAGTGCTGAGACGAGAGGGGGATGCTAAGTGAGATGCTCAGTCCCGGCTGATTGTCTTCCAGGGTCAGGCTGCCGCCATGCAGCCCGGCAACGGCGCTGACCAGACTCAGGCCCAGACCGCTGCCCGAGCTGCTGCGCGCGCTGTCGAGCCTGGTGAATCGCTGCAGCACGCGCTTGTGCTGCTCGGCCGGGATGCCGGGGCCGTTGTCCCGGACGGTGATGACCACCTGCCCCTGCTGGCGTTTCAACAACAGCTCGATCTGCGCATCGGGGCCGGCGTATTGGTGTGCGTTCTCCAGCAGATTGCTGATGGCCTGGGCCATCAGGTGACGATTGCCCCGGATAGTGATGCCGTCCTCTATGTGCAGGTGCAGTTGTTGGTTCTGCTCCTCCAGCAGGTCCTTGTAAAGGGTGCCGATGTCGCGGGTCAGGGTGGACAGGTCGATGGCTTCCCACTCGCCGCGGTAGCTGCCGGCCTCGGCCTGGGCGATCTCCAGCAGGGCGTTAAAGGTACGGATCATCCCTTCGATGTCGCTGATGGCATCCTGCATGGTCTGTCGATAGGCGGCCTCGTCACGCGCCTCCAGCAGGGTGACCTCC
The DNA here is from genome assembly GCA_024762485.1 of Chromatiales bacterium. Taxonomy (GTDB): domain Bacteria; phylum Pseudomonadota; class Gammaproteobacteria; order Chromatiales; family Chromatiaceae; genus JANTHH01. The sequence goes on along the minus strand of JANTHH010000085.1, from coordinate 8,806 downwards.
AGCCGGTTGCGCAATCGGGAGAGCGGGCGGCGCAGGTCGTGGGCGACATTGTCGGTGACCTCCTGCATGCCCCTTATCAACTGCTCGATGTAGTTGAGCATGCGGTTGAGGTGCTCGGCCAGTTCGTCGAATTCGTCGTTGCGGCCACTGCTCGGCACCCGCATGGACAGGTTGCCCTGGCGTATCTGGCGTGCGGTATCGTTGATCAGGTCGACCCGCTCCAGCATCTGCCGGCCCATGCGCCAGCCGAGTATTAGGGTCAGACCGACAGTCACCAACAGGATGATGCCCATGGCGGTGAGGATGAATTCCTGCAGGTTCTCCGCCAGACGCACGCTTTGCGCCACCAGCAGCTGACTGCCGTCGTCCAGGCGGGTGGCGACCATCGGCCAGTAGCCGTCCTGGTCCTCCACCTGGTGGGGGATCAGTGCATCCTCGATCCAGATGTTGCGCACCCGCTGGTCGGCCGACAGACCGGGGGGCCAGCCCTTGAGGTCGCCGACCCGGGTCTGGCCATCGGCGCTTTGCCATAACAGATAACGTCGGTTCTCGCCCTCCATCATGGGCGGCTGACGCAGGATGGCCAGCAGTCGCTGGCGCCCCTCCTGGCGATCGACCTTGACCAGCACTGCCAGTTCGTTTTCCAGACCGGCGCTGATCTGGGCATCCACATAGCGACTGGTGGCCCAGTACAGCACGCCGAGCCCGGCCCCGGTCAGCAGGGCATAGAACACCGCGTAGCGCAGGGCGAGCCGGATCGCGGTGGTGTGCAGCAGCCTGGCCTTCATCGCCAAGGAACCCCTGGAAAAGTCAGAGGTTCTGCGGCACATGGATGTGCCGCCAAAATCACTCGCTGCAAGCGATTGATTTTGGAGCAAGGCGAAAATCGCATTTTCGCCGCAGCGTGCGCTGAGAAGTCCAGGATGGACTTGTTCAGCACTTCATTAATCGGATTCACTGAGCCGGTAACCTCGTCCGCGGATGGTGTGCAGCAATGGCCGCTCGAAGCCCTTGTCGATCTTGCTGCGCAGGCGTGAGATCTGGGTGTCGATGACATTGGTCTCGGGGTCGAAGTGGAAGTCCCAGACCTGCTCCAGCAGCATGGTACGGGTGACCACCTGATCGGCATGGCGCAGCAGATACTCCAGCAGCTGCAGCTCCTTGGGCTGCAGGCGGATCTCCTTGCCGGCGCGGCGCACCTTGTGGGTCACCAGGTCGAGCTCCAGGTCGCCGACCTTGAGCAGGGTCGGTGCCGTTGCATCGCTGCCGCGTCGGGTCAGGGCGTCGAGGCGGGCCAGCAGTTCGCCGAAGGCATAGGGTTTGACCAGGTAGTCGTCACCGCCGGCACGCAGTCCCTCGATGCGGTCATCGACCTCGCCCAATGCGCTGAGTACCAGGGCCGGGGTGGTCTTGCCGTCGGCCCGCAGCATGCGGATGATCGACAGGCCGTCGCGTTTCGGCAGCATGCGATCGACCACCAGGATGTCGTAGTCCCCGTTCAGGGCCATGTGCAGCCCATCCTCGCCATCGGCGGCATGGTCCACCACGTGCCCGCTCTCTGACAGCCCCTTGCTGAGGTAGGCTGCTGCCTCCTGGTCGTCCTCGATGAGTAGGATGTGCATGGTGCTAGATTATACGAACAGTGCCCGGGCTGGCTTTACCATTTGGTTAGAAACGCGCAGCCACGCAGGTAGCATCAGTCGTGCACGACCTCACAGCGTCCTTCGATCACCTGATCATCCCGCTTGCGGCCTTGCCACCACAGCTTGGCTCCGAGCAGCAGTGTGACGGCACCACCGATGGCCAGGGCCAGCAGACTGGCGAACAGCCCGCCGATGAACAGCAGTGTCGTCAACAGGCCGATGATGATCTTGTCCCTTAGGTTGAGTTCCATCGTTTGCGTGTACATTTGATCGTTCCTCCATATTTATCGGCAGGTGTATCGTGCAGGGGCGGCATCACAGATGCCGCCCTCATCGCCCTAGCCGTGACGGCCGTCATGTTCATCCTGGTCGTGGTCTTCCCGGTTCATGTCTTCACCGTGGCTGTTCTCCGCCTGGTCTTCGTGGTCTTCATCCTCGTGCTCGTCCTGTGGATGTTCATCCCGCTCATCCTGCTCCGCAGCCAACAGCTGGCCGTTGCCGGCGTCCAGTTTCAGCTGGGTCTCCCGGCCGTTGTCGGTGAGCAGGCTGACCTCCCAGATCAGATAGCCGTTCTCCGCATCCAGCTGACTCTCGACCACCTTGCCGGGCAGCGCCTTGGCAGCGATCTGCGCCGCCTCGGCGGCACCGATACGTGCCTGGGTCGCCATGGCCTGTTCATTGTCGGCCTTTACCGGGATCGACCCCCGCTGCACCTCATGGGGCAGTTGTGCGATGGCTGCTGCCAGCCCGGCTGTCGAGCCTGCGGGTACGTTCGCAGCGTTGGCGCCGAGTGACATACCGCCAAGTACGCCGGCGATGCTCAATGCAAGCAATGCTTTATGTGATGTCTTCATGGTCTGTCTCCATATCAGGTTGAGTTTCACGCCGCATTCGACGTTGTACACAGCCTAGGTGATGACACCTTGCCAACGGCTTGCCGTGGCCATACCAAATGGAAAGGCGAGGCACCGTGAACCGCCGCTCCGGTTTGGACGGTGGGGTTGCAGGAGGCCCGCCCCGGGCCGAATATCCACTGGAACCCAGTTTCTTGAATCCGAGGACCTTGCGGCTCAGAGCTGGAAGGAGAGCATGGACACCAGGCCCTCCAGGTTGCGTTTCAGCAGACCGGGCCGGTCGGCCTGGTAGGGGATCGCATCTGCCTTCAGGGCATCGGCCCATGAGGCCAGCCAGTCGAGCTGCTGTAGGTGATAGAACACGCTCATCAGTTCGAAATTGAGAAAAAGGCTCCTGATATCGAGATTGGCACTGCCATTGAGGGCCAGTTGGTCATCGAAGATGAACAGCTTGGCGTGGATCATGCGTTCGGGCAGCAGGTATATCCTGCCGCCGGCCTCATGCAACTCGCGCAGATAGCGGTTCCTGGCGATGTCTGTCAGCGGATGGTTGGATGCCTGGGGCAGTATCAGCTCCACCCGGGTGCCCTTGCGTGCCGCCAGGCAGAGTGATCTTGAGAGGGCATCATCCGGCACGTAATAGGGGGTGACGATGACGATCCGCTGGCGGGCCTCCAGGGCAGCGGACATCAGCAGTGCATACAGCGGGTCGCCATGGATGTCGGGCCCGGTGGGCAGCATCCGCATCGGTTGACCACCCGCCTGTGGCGGGCAGGGCGCGCTGCTCACGGAGGGCTTGCCGGTGGCGAAATTCCAATCGGCATCGAACAGATACTGGAAGTCGCTGGCGACAGGTCCCTCGGCACGGTGAGTGAGGTCGACCCATGCCGGCCGGCCGTCCTCCGCGGCAAGGAAATAATCATTCTTCAGATTGCGCCCGCCGCTCCAGACACGGCAACCGTCGGCGACGAGCAGTTTGCGGTGATTCCGCAGGTTGGTCCGCCCCTTGAAGGGACGGTGGATGACCGGGATGAACCAGGCGACCTGTGCGCCGGCCTGTTTCAGGGGGTCGAGAAACCCCTTGGGCAGCAGGAAGGAGCCGACCCCGTCGAGCAGCACCCGCACCCGCACCCCGTCTTTGGCTCTGGCAACAAGATGCGTTCGCACCTGCCGGCCGATCGGGTCGTCGGCAAGGATGAAGGTGCACAGGTCGAGGCGATGTGTGGCAGCGTCGATCAGCGCGAGCAGGTCGTCGAAGGCGGCGCGGCCATCGGCATGAAAACGGATCAGGTTGCTGTCGCTGGGCGGTGGCAGGTGGTACGAATACAGCAGCTGGTCAGCCGGCGGGTTGATGAGGATGGGTGCCCGTGCCGCCAGATCCGGGTACAGCTGGCGCTTGTTCTCGATGGCCCTGCTTGACAGCTTTCTGGCGCCGATCGCCAGGTAGAGCGGGATGGCGAGGTACGGCAGGGTGATGATGAAGATGATCCACGCCATGGACGAGGAGGGCGGGCGCCTCTGCTGCAGCACGTTGGAGACAAACACCAGAACCAGGATCACCACCAGTACAACGACCAGGTGATAGTTGAGCAGGGTCAGGGCGAGGCTCATCGAGGGATCACAACCTGTGAATGTGGGGCGTAGTGGTCGGCCGCCGGGTCGGGGTGTCGAGTGGCGCCACCCCGCCACGCCTCCGTCCGGACGTTATCTCCTCAGGCGTTGTCGATCAACCGCCGGTGGCGACATTGACCCCCAGGCCATAGACCAGGATGCCGCCGTAGTAGGCGGTGAGTATCAGCAGCCCGGTCAGGATCAGACCCGCCAGGAAGGCGGCACCTGACAGACCCCGGCTGGTGTTCTTGCGGACATAGAACCAGCCTTCCAGCACGGCCAGGCCGGCGAGGACAGAGGCGCTGAGGATGCCCAGTTCCTCGTGGCCCTCCAACTTGCTCAGTGGCACGCCGCTGGCGACTGCCTGATCCAGGGCCATGTCACCAAAAAGCGCAGCGAGGACGGCACCGGCCGCCGCCAACACCACCAGCACCACGCCGCTGGTCGAGACGCAGTCTCTGCCGAACAGTGACTGCCCCCGGGCAAGGGCCAGGCCCTGTGCGGCCAGGGCAACGGGCATCAGCGCCAGCGGGAAGTGGATCAGCATGGGGTGGATGTGTGCGATGTCGAGCATGTCGTGGTCTCCTGTTGTTTTTACCCGGCGTGGTGCTGCTTGTACCTGCGATAGCCCATCAGACCACCGATGAACAGCGGCAGCCCGAGTGCGACCGGCAGGATGCGCCGGGACTCGACCACAGGCTTCTGCGCCACATGGAACTGAATGGTCGGGCTGGTGAAGACAGTCTTGTCGTTGCGATCTGTGGCGCTGATGACGACCCGGTAGTCGCCCTGCTTGATCAGCCGCACCGGCCAGTTGGTCTGCAGCGAACCGCCCGGCGCGAGCGTCGTGCCGGTGACGGCCTTATGGGCGCTCCAGTCCTCCAGGTCCATGGGTTGTTCGTGGCCGGCAGTGACCTCCACCAGACTGATCCAGGCCACCAGGCCGTCGATGGCCTGCTGCCCGGTATTGCTGATCACACTGTTGAAATGCATCCAGTCACCCATGGTGGGGCTGCTGGGGTTTTTGGGGTCGGCGGCCAGTTGCAGATCGAGATTGGCGGCCTGTGCCAGACCGCTGCCGAGCAGCAGCCCGGCGAGCAGCAGTAAAACCTGTAGATGTTTCATCAGGGGCCTCCGCTATCAACGAAAGTTGGGGTGACGCGCGGTTACGCGCGCCGCAAGGAAGGTGATCGACAGCCAGATCAATACCAGTGCCAGTCGTGCCAGCTGGCCGCTGAAGGGGGCGCTGTCGATGATCACCGAATCGAAGGTATTGAGCGCGCCGGAGAATGGGTTGACAGCATCGATGGCCTTGCCGATGACGCTGTTGCGCAGGCCCGGGCCGATCAGCAGTGGGCTGGCCGAGAACAGCAGCACGATCAGGCTGGTCAGCATCGATGACAGCACGCTGCCGCTGCGTGCCGACAGCGCCATGGCCAGATAGCCGAAGCCAAGCACCACCGGCGTGCCGAACAGGGCCAGATAGAAGATGGCCTGCAGCAGGTTCTGTCCGCCGGCGCCCACCGCCCACAGGTAAGGCAGCGCCAGCAGGTACATCAGCAGCCAGGCGCTGACCAGGCCCAGTGCCTTGCCCATCAGCAACTGGGCGGGCGAGACGGGTGCGGTCAGCAACGGCACCAGGGTGCCGCGTTCACGTTCGCCGGCGAAGGCATCGGCACCCATGATGACGGCGATCAATGCGCCCGCGGCGGTCACTGTACCGGCCATCATGTAGACGATCTGGGCATTGTCCAGCAGGCTCAATTCCTTGTTGCTGATCAGCAACAGGGCAAAGGCCGAGAGGATGCCGCTGTAGGCCAGCAGCCAGGCCAGGCCGCGCTGGTTCTGCAACAGTGCCCCGCGTTCCTTTTGTGCGATCAGGCTACTGGGTTTCATGCCGCTTCCTCCTGCTTGTCGGTGGCTGCACCGGTCAATTGCAGATAGAGCGTCTCCAGTCCGCCGCTTTCGGCATGGATCTCGGTGTACTGCCAGCCATGTACCAGCAGGTCCTCCCAGACCCGGCTGGGATCGGCGGCCATGGTGGGGCTGATTTCCACATGCCACCAGTCACCATCGCGTCGCAATAGTTTGAGGTCGGGGGGGAGCTGCTGGTTATCGGGCACGCCACGGATGCGCAGCCGATAGCGACGCCCGCTGCGGTTTGCACCGAGCAGTTCGGGCAGGGAGCCCTCGGCGACGTTACGGCCGCGGTCGAGGATGCCTATGCGGCTGCACAGCCGTTCGACGTCATCCAGCAGGTGGGTGCAAAGCAGGATGCCGACCCGTCTTTCATCCGCCAGGGAAAGTAGCAGGTCATGGATCTCGCGCCGCCCCCTTGGGTCGAGACCGTTGGTGGGTTCGTCGAGGATCAACAACTCAGGTCCGTGTACCAGCGCCCGGGCGAGTCCCAGTCGTTGCTTCATGCCGCGCGAGAACTGGCTGATCGGCTTGTGGCCGGTGGCCTCCAGGCCGACCTGTTGCAGCAGACTGTCGACCGGTTGCAACAGGCCACCATAGAGGCCTGCATACCAGACCAGATAATCGTTGGCGCTCATCCATTCATAGAAGCCTGCGTGTTCGGGCATCACGCCGATCCGGCGGTGCAGGGCCACGTTGTCTCTTGGTTCCGTATCGAACAACTTGAGGTCGCCCCTGTCGGCCTGGTAAAGACCGAGCAGGAGCGCAATGGTAGTGCTCTTGCCCGCCCCGTTGGGGCCGAGCAAGCCATAGATCTCGCCGGCCGCCAGGTGCAGGCTGACGTCCTCCAGGATGGTCTGGCCCTGCAGATTCAAATGCAGGTGGTTGGCATCGATAAGCATCTGACACTCCTTGCGGCCATGCCGCGTTGGCAAGATGGCGAAAATAGCCGGACAGCAGCCACCGCCATCGATAGATGACGGTGGCGCTGGTTCAGTCGCGCTCTTCCTTGTCGTTGTCTTCCCAGAACTTCCAGCCACTGTGTCCGTTCTCGGCCTGGTCTTCCTTGTCGTCATCCTTGCGATCACCCGCCTGGTGTTCATCATCTTCACCGGCCTCGACCGCCAGCAGCTTGCCGTTGCCCGCATCGAGTTTCAGCTGGGTCTCCTGACCATCGGGGGAGAGCATGCTGACCTCCCAGATCAGAAAACCGTTTTCCTCGTCCAGCTGGCTCTCGACCACCTTGCCGGGTACGGCCTTGGTGGCGATCTGCGCTGCCTCACTCGCACTGAGCCGTGCCTTGGCTGCCATGGCCTGTTCGTTGTCATCCTTGATGGTGATGGAACCGCCCTGGACTTCACTGGGGAATTGCTCGATGACGATGACGTCCTCGACCACGACACCTTCCGGAGTGGACGTGGCCTTGTCGGCCAGCACACCCAGAGAAGTGCCGCCGAGCATGCCGGCGATGCCCAGTGCGATCAGTGTCTTGTGTGTCGTTTTCATGGTCTGTCTCCTGTTTCAGATGCCGGCGTATGCCGACGTTGGAAACAGATTAGCGGGGTCGACCTTGCAGCCAGCTTTCTCGAACATTGCCGATCGGTAAGCTCATGTCATGGCGTGACCAGGGCTGCGCCGATGGCCGGCTCCAGTGCAGGCTGCGACCTCGTCGGGCAACGGCAGGCTGCGTCAGTCGGCTGTTGTTATTGTGGGCGGATGACACGGTTCGAGGCATTACCATTTGGCAAGCTTGCCGACCCCGGCGGGATCCAGGGTTAAGATGCGAGGTTATTTGGGAAAGGATCTCGCGCACCGATGATCGATCACCTCTTTCAATCCCTGTTGCCCTCCATCGAGCATTTCCATCTGCTCGGTTACTGGGTGGCCTTTCTGGCAGCGTTGCTGGAGACCGCCTTTGTGGTCGGTCTGCTGCTGCCCGGCTCGACCCTGCTGTTGCTGCTGGGTGCACTCACGGCAACCGGTCACCTGGATTTTGCCGGGGTCTTCTGGTTTGCGGTGGCCGGCGCCATCCTCGGTGACAATTTGAACTACTGGCTGGGCCGACGCTATGGCCATCGCTGGGTCGCCGGCGGGGTGTGGTTCCTCAAGTCGGAACACATCGAGCAGGCCCGCCGTTTCTTCGACCGGCACGGGGCCAAGAGTGTCTTCCTGGGACGCTTCATCCCCAGCATCAAGGAGATCGCGCCCTTTATCGCCGGCAGTGTCGGCATGCACCGCGGGACCTTCTTCTTCTGGAACGTGCTCGGCGGCATCGGCTGGGGACTGCAGTGGGTCGGTGGCGGCTATCTGTTCGGTCAGTCACTGAAGCTGGCGCAGGTGTGGATGTCGCGCGCCGGCATGCTGTTGCTGGTGGTGCTGCTGGTATGGCTGGCGCTGTGGCTGTTGAAGCGGGCGCTGCTCAGACATGGCCCCGACCTGTGGCGGATGCTGCGTTCACTGGGTCGCTCGATTGGCCGGGCCATTGCGGGCAACCCCTTCGTGCAGCGCCTGCGCCACCGCCACCCGCGCCTGACCACCTTTGTCGCCGCCCGTCTGGATCGTTCGCATTTCTGCGGTCTGCCGCTGACCCTGTTGGGCATGGCCTTCCTCTATGTGCTGGGTCTGTTCGGCGGCATTGTCGAGGACTTTGTCAGCGCCGACCCCATCGTCGCCGTCGACCATGCGACCGCCCAGCTGGTGGCGACCTTTCGCCCACCGGATCTGATAACCCCCTTTGTCTGGATCACCGCACTGGGTGTGCCCAAGGTGGTTGCGCCGCTG
>JANTHH010000084.1 GCA_024762485.1 Chromatiales bacterium | reverse complement strand
GGCAGAAAGGGTATTGCCGAGGTTTGGGCGTTGCCTGATACCACCGATGGGGTGAGAATCCAGGGGCATGTTGTCGATGTATTCCCCACTCATAGGGTCAAGACTATAGATGTTCCACCCACTGCTGACCAGACAGGCCAGCGCCCGACGGGCGTCCCGATGAGCGAAAAGCGAGCTGCTCCACAGCCCTGGCAATTGCGCGACTGGATCGAGCAGCCCCTGGGCGACTGGGTGCTTGCCTGCGAAAAGCGCGTACTCAAGCGCTTCAGCAGCGACCTGTTCGGTTATTATCTGCTGCAGATCGGCGGCTTCCCGCTGACCGACGACTATCTCCAGGATTGTCCCGTCCGGCAGAAGATCCGTCTGGACCTGCAGCCCACGGCACTTGCCAGCGGCCCGTTCATCCAGTCCGAGGCCGAGTCGCTGCCGGTGGCCACGGACAGTGTGGACGCGGTGGTCCTGCCGCATACGCTGGATTTCGCACGTGATCCCCACCAGGTCCTGCGCGAGGTGGAGCGTGTGCTGATTCCGGAGGGGCGATTGCTGCTGAGCGGCTTTAACCCCTGGAGCCTGTGGGGGTTGTGGCGGCTGTTCCTTGCGCGCAGCGGCCGGCTGCCCTGGAGCGGGCATTTCCTGACCTACACACGCATAGAGGATTGGCTGAATCTGATGGGTTTCGACGTCGAATATTCCGAATTTCGTATCTTCCGGCCACCCATCGGGCGTGCCGGGGTCGCCCGGAAACTGCGTTTCCTGGAGCGGTTTGGCCGACGCTTCCTGTCACCGGTCGGGGGTGTCTACCTCATCCGCGCGGTGCGCAGGGTCTCCACGGTGACACCCATCCGTCCCGCCTGGTCGCCGATCAAGGCGCTCGAGCCCGGCGCCATCAAACCGACCACCCGGGAGGGCAACCATGGCTGAGCAGGTGGAGCTTTTCACCGATGGCGCCTGCCGGGGCAACCCGGGCCCCGGCGGCTGGGGCGTGGTGTTGCGCTTCAAAGACACTGAGAAAGAGCTCTACGGTGCCGAGCCGGATACCACCAACAACCGCATGGAGCTGAAGGCCGTCATCGAGGGGTTGAATGCCCTCACGCGCGATTGCCCGGTACGGGTCACCACCGATTCCCAGTATGTGAAGAACGGCATCACCCAGTGGATCCACAACTGGAAGCGGAACGGCTGGAAGACAGCGGCGAAGAAACCGGTGAAGAATGTCGACCTGTGGCAGGCGCTCGACGAGGCCGCCAGTCGACACCAGGTGGAGTGGGCCTGGGTGCGCGGCCATACCGGCCACCCCGAGAACGAGCGCGCCGACGCCCTCGCCAATCGTGCCATCGACGAGATGCAGTCATCATGAAGCACACCGAGACAACAAGCAGCGAACAGCCACCCCGCCAGATCGTGCTGGATACGGAGACCACCGGCCTGGAGCCGGCGCAGGGACATCGGATCATCGAGATCGGCTGCGTGGAGCTTGTGGACCGCCGTCCGACGGGCAACGACTTTCACCAGTACCTGCAACCGGATCGTGAGATCGATCCCGAGGCCATTGCGGTGCACAACATCAGCAACGAATTTCTTGCCGACAGGCCCCGCTTCGCCGACGTCGTGGAAGACCTGATGGCCTATCTCGGCGGTGCCGAACTGATCATCCACAACGCGCCGTTCGATGTCGGCTTCCTCGATGCCGAACTGTCGCGTCTGGATGGCTGGGGGCCGCTGGCACAGTATTGCGGGATCACCGACAGCCTGACCATGGCCCGCGAACTGCATCCCGGGCAGCGCAACAATCTCGACGCCCTGTGCAGCCGCTACGACATCGACAACTCGCACCGCGACAAGCACGGCGCCCTGCTCGATGCCCAGCTTCTGGCCGATGTCTACCTGGCCATGACGGGGGGGCAGGAGCTGCTGTCATTGGAGACCGAGAGCGAGGATGTGGCAGGCGAGCCCGGTGGCATACGCCGACTGTCAGCGGACCGGGGCCCGCTACGGGTGGTGCGTGCAAGCGAGACGGAGCGCCAGGCTCATGCGGCCCGGCTGGCAGCCATCGAGCAGGCGAGGGGGCGGGCACCGGTCTGGCGATCCAGTCCGGCCACCTCCGAGGATCCCGCCGGCTGAACGGCGGGGTGATATGGCAAGCCCGCGAGTGGCCTGCCGTGACCCTGTCGACAGATCGGGTCAGCGCATCTCCACGGCGGGATTGGCCGGCAGGCTGAGGCGGCCGCGGATCCGCCAGCTGCTGCCAGGCGGCTCAAGCGACAGCCGCCAATTGGCCGGTTCCAGCACGGCCACCTGCGCCAGGTAACGGCCCTGGCCTTCCCGCTTCATCTGCAGGTGCTGGTCATGGTTCGCCCGCGTCGGATGCACCAGGTTCAGGGTCAGGGTATCGATGTTGCCGATCGCCGCCTCGTTCAGCGTCACCACCACGATGCCGGAATCCGGGTCATAGGCGAGGTGGGCCTGCACACCGAGATCACGGGCCATCTGCGCCCGTGCCGCATCCTTGTGGATCGCCAGCCCCTCCTTGTAATAGTCATCGCTCACCAGACCGTCGTCGTTGTCCATGGCCAGGTTGAGGGTGATGATACCCGCGACCACGGTGGCCGCCGGGATGCTGATCAGGAACCAGGGCCAGAACTGGCGATACCAGGGAACGGTGTCTTCACGGGGTGGGCGCATGGCTTCGGACTCCTGGATTAGCGAACGACCGGCCCGAGGAAGCGGGCCTTGGCGTCATAACGGATTGCTGGATTGGTCTTCGATTCCACATGGAACACGATCTCGTTGCTGGTGCTCTTCAGCTCAATGGGATCGACCTGCACTCGCAACGGCAGGTCCACCACCGCGCCGCTCTGCACATCGATGTCGTCGGTGGGGCCGACCACCCGCAGATTGTCGATGCCGGAGACGCTGAGCCGATAGCGCTGCGGATGCTCGTCCATGTTGATCAGCTTGAGGTTGTAGACGTTTTCCACGAGCCCGGCATCGGTCTCGTTGTACAGGGAATTCCGGTCACGGATGACATCCACCTCGAGTGGCACACGGGTTGCCACGCCATAGATGAAGCCACCGACGAGTATGGCGAGGAGCAAGGAGTAAATGATCACCCGTGGTCGCAGCAGGTGGGCCTTCTTGCCCTCCATGGCATTCTCGGTGGTGTACTTGATCAGCCCCTTCGGATAGCCCATTTTGTCCATCACGTCGTCACAGACATCGATGCAGGCCGCGCAGCCGATGCATTGGTACTGCAGCCCATCGCGGATATCGATACCGGTGGGACAGACCTGGACACACAGCTTGCAGTCGATGCAGTCGCCCAGCCCCACCTCCTTGCCAGTCTTGCCGCGCTTGCGCGAGCCACGGGGTTCGCCGCGCTTGGGGTCGTAGGAGATGATCAGCGTGTCCCTGTCGAACATGGCGCTCTGGAAGCGGGCATAGGGGCACATATAGATGCACACCTGTTCGCGCATGAAGCCTGCGTTGCCATAGGTGGCGAAGCTGTAGAAAAAGATCCAGAAGGTCTCCCAGGGGCCGAGACTCCAGGTGATGAGGTGGTGCCAGAGATCATGGATCGGGGTGAAATAGCCGACAAAGGTGAAGCCCGTCCACAGCGAGAAGGCGATCCACAGAATTTGCTTGGTGGCCTTGATGCGGAGGGTATGGAGGCTCTTCGGGCCCTTATCCAGCTTTATGCGCTGCCGGCGACCGCCCTCGACCCAGCGTTCCATGAGCAGGAATATCTCGGTCCACACGGTCTGCGGGCAGGCATAGCCACACCACAGTCTCCCGGCCAGGGCAGTGAAGAAAAACAGTGACAGCGCTGCAATGATCAGCGCCACTGCCAGAAAGAAGAAGTCCTGTGGCCAGAAGGTCAGTCCGAAGATATAGAATTTCCGTGCCGGCAGGTCGAACAGCAGCGCCTGACGTCCCTCCCAGGTCAGCCAGGGGAGAACGTAATACAGGCCAAGCAGGGTGACCATGGCAGTATTGCGCAGCATGGCAAAGGTGCCATGCACCTCGCGCGGATAGATTTTCTCGCGCTTTTTATAGAGCACCTGATCGATGTCGTCGCTCTGTGTCGGCGTCTTGTTTTCTTTGGTCTCGGACATGGCCATGCTACTCCGGTTGGCACGGGTCGTTGATTGTCAGGTGTTGCCGCTCTGGTGCCCGGGTTTGTAACCGCTGGGCTTGCAGGGTCTGCGGAAATAACAGGTCAGTGCGCAGCTGAGTGCGGTCAGTGCCCAGAAAGAGAAAAAGCCGATGGTGTAGCCACCGAGTCGGGTGATTGCCGGGCCGCCACTGATCAGGCTGAGCTGCACCGGGTCGAACAGGGTGAAAAAAATGACCGTGAAGCCGGCGGCGGTGAGGAACGAGGGCCAGAAGATGGAGGCCAGTCTCTGGACCACCGGCAGGTCTGCATCCGGGTTTTTCATGGGTTGCGACATGGGTTGTTGTCCTCCCTGGTTGTCAGGTCACAGTGGCAGACAGCGTATCGCCCTGATCACCGGGTTGCCAGCGGGCCATGCCCCCTGACGACAGAGACGGGCAGCCCTTGGGACTGCCCGTCTCTTGGCTGGTGTCAGACGTTACTGTGACAGGCTGTAGACATAGGCTGCCAGCAGGTGGACCTTGTCGTCGCCGAGCAGATCCTTGTGCGCTGGCATCTTGCCGCTGCGGCCCTTGGTGATGGTCTGGCGGATGATGCCCTCACTGCCACCATACAGCCAGGTCTTGTCGGTCAGGTCGGGGGCGCCGAGCATCGGGTTGCCGGTCGCATCGACACCGTGACATCCAATGCAGCCTGAGGTCGTGAAGGCCTGCTTGCCGGCCTCCGCCTTGGCGCTGTCCACCTCCCGACCACTGAGGCTTGCCACATACGCGGCAAGGTTGGCGATGGTCTCCTCACCGAGGTGTGCATGGCTGGGCATCACGCCGTTGCGGCCATTGGCGATGGAGGTCTGGATCTGCTCGGGCGAGCCGCCCCACAGCCAGTCCTTGTCGGCGAGGTTGGGGAAACCGCGCGAGCCCCGCGCATCCGAACCGTGGCACTGCATGCAGTAGGTCAGGAACAGGCGCTTGCCCATCTCGCGCGCCTCACCGTACTCCGGCTTGGTGGCCAGCGCCGCCACCGGAACAGAGGCAAATTTCTTGTAGATGGGGCCGTACTTCTCTTCTGCAGCCTTCATCTCATTCTCGTACTGGCTACCGTGTGACGACCAGCCGAGCAGGCCCTTGAAGGAACCCAGCCCCGGGTAGAGGGCAAGGTAGATGGCGGCGAAGATGAGGGTGAAATAGAACATGAACAACCACCAGCGGGGCAGGGGGTTGTTGTATTCCTGCAGATTCTCATCCCACACGTGGCCTGTGACATCGCCACTGCTGGCCTCGCCTGCACGCTTGCGCATGGTCCACCAGATGAGCCAGAAACAGGCGAGAATGTTGCCGACTGTCAGGATGATGATCCAACCGTTCCAGAAAGCACTCATGATTTTTTCTCCTTGTTCATCGTTGCCTGGTCCAGGCTGTCGTCAGCGAAGGGCAGGTTGGCTGCCTCGTCGAAGCGCTTGCGGCGCGGCTTGGTGTAGGCCCAGACCACGATGCCGATGAAGACCAGCATCATAACGAGGGTGTGCCATGCGCGGATGTCGTTGATATCCATGCCGGTCACCAGGACTTGGAGGCAAGGCCGAGGCCCTGCAGGTAGGCGACCACCGCGTCCGCTTCGGTCTTGCCCTTGACCTCGGCGGCGGCATTGGCCATTTCGTCATCGCTGTAGAGCTCGCACTTGGGGCAGGTGGCGCCGACCACGACATTGAGTGCTGCCATCTTGGCGGCGGTATCGGCACCATCGAGCTCGTTCTTGGCCAGCCAGGAGTAGGATGGCATGTTGGACTCCGGTACCACATCCCGGGGATTGTTGAGATGGGCGTAGTGCCAGTCATCGCTGTAGCGACCACCGACCCGCGCCAGGTCCGGCCCCGTACGTTTCGAGCCCCATTGGAAGGGATGGTCGTAGACCGATTCGCCCGCCACCGAATAGTGGCCGTAGCGCTCCGTCTCGGCACGGAATGGACGGACCATCTGCGAGTGGCAGTTGTAGCAGCCTTCGCGGACGTAGATGTCGCGCCCTTCGAGACGCAGCGGGGTGTACTTGACGACACCGGGTGCCGGCTCGGTGGTCTCGGTCAGCGCGAACAGGGGAACGATCTCCACCAGTCCGCCAATGCTCACCACCAGCAGGATGAGCACCACCATCAGGCCGATATTTTTTTCGACGACTTCATGTGACATGGTCAGTCTCTCCTCTTCTTAGTGGCCGGCAGGTGCAGGAATGGCTTCGTCAACGGCCTGCTCGGAGGCCACGGTCTTCCAGACGTTGTAGGCCATCAGCAGCATGCCGCTGAGGAACAGGATCCCGCCCAGCAGACGGACGTAGTAGAACGGATAGGTGCGCTCCACCGACTCGATGAAGGAGTAGGTCAGCGTGCCGTCGGCGTTGACCGCACGCCACATCAGGCCCTGCATGACGCCCGCGATCCACATGGCGGCGATGTACAGCACCACGCCGATGGTGGCGATCCAGAAGTGGGCCTCGACCAGTGCCATGCTGAACATGGACTGTCTGCCGAACAGGCGTGGGATCAGGTAGTACAGGGAGCCCACGGAGACCATGGCCACCCAGCCCAGCGCGCCGGAATGTACGTGACCCACCGTCCAGTCGGTGTAGTGGGACAGGGCGTTGACCGTCTTGATGGACATCATCGGGCCCTCGAAGGTGGACATGCCGTAGAAGGACAGGGAGACGATGAGGAACTTCAGGATCGGGTCGGTGCGCAGCTTATGCCAGGCACCGGACAGGGTCATGATGCCGTTGATCATGCCGCCCCAGGAAGGTGCCAGCAGGATCAGCGAGAACACCATCCCGACGCTCTGGGCCCAGTCGGGCAGCGCGGTGTAGTGCAGGTGGTGCGGGCCGGCCCACATGTAGGTGGAGATCAGCGCCCAGAAATGCACCACGGACAGGCGATAGGAATACACCGGGCGACCGGCCTGCTTGGGCACGAAGTAGTACATCATGCCGAGGAATCCGGCGGTCAGGAAGAAGCCCACCGCGTTGTGGCCGTACCACCACTGGACCATGGCGTCGATGGCACCGGGATAGGCGCTGTACGACTTGGTCAGGGTGACCGGGATCGCTGCGCTGTTGACCAGGTGCAGCAGGGCGATGGTCAGGATGAAGGCACCGTAGAACCAGTTGGCGACGTAGATATGCTTGACCTTGCGCTTCATGATGGTGCCGAAGAACACCAGTGCATAGGACACCCAGACCAGGGTAATCAGCACATCGATGGGCCACTCCAGCTCGGCATATTCCTTTGAGCTGGTGATGCCCAGGGGCAGGGTGATCGCTGCCAGCACGATGACCAGTTGCCAGCCCCAGAAGGTGAAGGCGGCGAGGCCGTCGCTGAACAGCCGGGTCTGGCAGGTACGCTGAACCACGTAATACGAGGTGGCGAACAGGGCGGATCCCCCGAAGGCGAAGATCACCGCATTGGTATGCAGTGGCCGCAGGCGACCATAGGACAGCCAGGGTATGCCTTCAAACAAGTGGGGGTAGGCCAGCTGGCCGGCGACGATGACGCCCACCAGCATGCCGACGATGCCCCACACCACTGTCATGATGGAGAACTGTCGGACGACCTTGTAGTTATAGGTTGTTGATTGTGAATCCATGCTCATCTCCCGTAGGCCGGCTTGGTCGTGGAAAACCCTGTCCATCAACGGACAGTGTGTCGATGGCCAGAATATGGGTTTTCTCGGGAGATGATTTGATCTGCGTCAAATCAAACTGTGTGATTTCACGCAACTAACACGAAACGGATCTGTCTTTGCGTTGCATCAAGTCCAGTGGGTTTTGCTCACGGGATCAGTCAGATGCCTGGCAGGTGTTCGCGCGCGAACCGGCCGGCTTGATGGCGAGAACCGCCAAGTGGTCACGATCGAGGATCTCGATGTGCTTGCGTTCGACGCGGAGGATGCCGTCCTCCTGGAGGCGGGTGAACAGACGGCTCACTGTCTCCAGGGCGAGGCCCAGGTAGCTGCCGATCTCCTGGCGAGACATGCTGAGGAAGAATTCATTGGCGGCAAATCCGCGCTGCTGGTGGCGCTTGGAGAGGTCGAGCAGGAAGGTGGCGAGGCGCTCCTCTGCTGTACTCTTGCTCAGCAACGACAACATCTCGGTATCGCGGGATATCTCCTTGCTGAGCAGCCGGAAAAGCTGATGCTGCAGGCTGTGGATGTGACTGGCCAGGTCCTCGAGGTTGTCGAAGGGCAGCTCGCAGATAGCGGACGTTTCCAAGACCCTGGCCGAGCAGCCATGTTGGTCGGTCTGGATGGCGTCGAGGCCGATGATTTCACCGGGCAGGTGGAATCCCACAACCTGCTCGCCGCCGTCGGGCGATTCGGTGTAGGTCTTGACTGTACCGGTCTTCACCACATAGAGGTTGTGGAAGGGGTCGCCGTTGCGAAAGACGTGGTCACCCTTTTGCAGGGGGCGGCTGCGTTTGACGATGGCATCAAGCCTCTCCACATCATCCGGCGTCAGGCCCATGGGGAGGCAGAGGGTGGCGAGCGTACAATTTTTGCATGCAACCTTGATCTTCTCGAATGACACGATTCGGCTAGCCACGCGCTTCCCCTTTCAGTCTTGATCTGCGTCAATTACTTGGAGCCATTTTGCATAGAATCCTCCCGTAAATTCAATCACTTTCCGCGCAGTCTCCGATTTTGTCGCAGGCGGGCGCCCGGGAACCGCCGCAATCCCTCGCGCGATCGCTGATTCACGATTGTTTCATTGAGCGGTTAGGCGCTATCTGGTAGATTTGAATCCCGTCCGGATCACCCTTTCACGAAGTCCCAGTCAATGACGAAATTCATTTTCATCACGGGCGGCGTCGTTTCTTCCCTGGGTAAGGGAATCGCCTCCGCCTCCCTTGGTGCGCTGCTCGAAGCCCGCGGCCTGAAGGTCACCATGATCAAGCTGGATCCCTACATCAATGTGGATCCCGGCACCATGAGTCCTTTCCAGCACGGTGAGGTCTATGTCACCGAGGATGGTGCCGAGACCGATCTGGACCTGGGCCACTACGAGCGCTTCATCCGCACCACCATGGGGCGGAACAACAACTTCACCACCGGCCAGATCTACGAGAACGTGATCAGCAAGGAGCGCCGGGGCGAGTATCTCGGCGGTACCGTTCAGGTCATCCCCCACATCACCGACGAGATCAAGCAATCCGTCCGCAAGGGTGCCGACGATGCCGATATCTGCATGGTGGAGATCGGTGGCACGGTGGGCGATATCGAATCGCTGCCGTTTCTCGAGGCCATCCGCCAGATGGGCGTGGAACTCGGGCGTGAGAACGCCCTGTTCATGCACCTCACCCTGGTCCCTTACATCCCCACCTCCGGCGAGGTGAAGACCAAGCCCACGCAGCACTCGGTGAAGGAGCTCCGCTCCATCGGCATCCAGCCCGATGTGCTGCTGTGCCGCATGGACCGGCCCCTGCCCGAGGGCGAGCGCCGCAAGATCGCGCTGTTCACCAATGTCCCGGAGCAGGCGGTCATCCCGGCGATGGATGCCGACAGCATCTACCGCATTCCACTGATGCTCCACGACGAGGGCCTCGATGACATCGTGGCGCGCCAGTTGCAGCTGGAGACTCCGCCGGCCGATCTCTCGGAGTGGACGGCTGTGGTCGATGGCCTGACCAATACCCAGCAGGTGGTGGATATCGCCATGGTGGGTAAATATGTCGGTCTGACCGAGTCCTACAAATCGCTGAACGAGGCGCTGGTGCATGCCGGCATCCACAACCGTGCCAAGGTCAATATCCACTATGTGGATTCGGAGGAGATCGAGCGCGAGGGGACCGGCTGCCTGCAGGGTATGGACGCCATCCTGGTGCCCGGTGGCTTCGGCGAGCGCGGGGTGGAGGGCAAGATCCAGGCGGTACGCCATGCGCGCGAGCACGAGGTGCCTTATCTTGGCATCTGCCTCGGCATGCAGGTGGCGGTGATCGAGTTCGCCCGCGACGTGGCGGGCCTCGAGGGTGCCCACAGCACCGAGTTCAACAAGAATACCCCGCACCCGGTGATTGCGCTGATCACCGAGTGGATCAACGAGGACGGCTCGGTGGAGCATCGCAGCGAGGATGCCGACCTCGGCGGCACCATGCGCCTGGGTGGCCAGAAGTGCCGCCTGGCCAAGGGCACCATTACCCGTGAACTCTACGGCAAGGATGTCATCGTCGAGCGCCACCGTCACCGGTACGAATTCAACAACCGTTACCGCCAGGATCTGGAGGATGCCGGTATGAAAATCGCCGGCACGTCCATCGACGGCAACCTGGTGGAGGTGGTGGAGATCCCCGGCCACCCCTGGTTTGTGGCCTGTCAGTTCCACCCGGAATTCACCTCCACACCGCGCTACGGTCATCCGCTGTTCGGTGGTTTTGTGCGCGCGGCGATTGCTGCCCGCGAAGCAACCGGCGAGGCAGAAACAGCATGAAACTGTGTGGCTATGAGGTCGGTCTTGACCAGCCATTTTTCCTGATCGCCGGCACCTGTGTGATCGAGGGCGAACAGCATGCCCTCGATGTCGCCGGTCGCCTGAAGGAGATTACCGGCGAACTGGGCATCCCCTTTATCTACAAGTCTTCCTTCGACAAGGCCAATCGTTCCTCCCACGACAGTCCCCG
>JANTHH010000083.1 GCA_024762485.1 Chromatiales bacterium | reverse complement strand
CAAGGTTGTTCAGACCCTGTTCCCGTACCGCATCGGTCAGCTCGACCGGTGCGTTGAGGGCGATCACCGGGATGCGGTGCGCCCGGGCGTAGCGCATGATCGGGCGATACAGGCGATAGTCGAAGCGCCAGCGGCTGAACCATTCGCTGCGTTTCAGCAGCGTCTTCTCGTCGATGCGCCCGGCGATGTAGTCATCGAGCACCGGCTGGAAAGGCTGCTGGAACCACTCGACACCGATGGCCAGTTGCGTATCCTGCCGGTGCAGTGCCTTCAGAGCCTCGAGCTGGATGAGATGGTGGTCATAGCGCGGGTGGGTCTCGCCCACGAACACCACGCGTCTGCCGGCGAGGGCGCTGGCGAGCTGCCTGGCATCCGTGATCTCCGTGTGGGCACCATCGCTATGCTCCCCTTTGCTGAACGGTGCGGTCACGACACAGCCGCCACTGGCCAGTAACATCAGCAGGGCGAGGAGTGCCGCGCCGGTCGAGGCCATCCGGCGCAGGAATGCAGGAGTGTGGGTGATCATGCGAAAGAGTCTGTCCTGTGGATTGATCGGTGCCTTGTTCTGGCTGCCGTGGGCCGTGAACCTGGCGGCAACTGTACACCATGATATCGAGCTGCAGCTCGATCCTGCGACTGGCGGGATCACCGTGACCGATCGCATGCGCCTCCCGCGTGCCGTCAGGGATGAGCCGGTATTCAGCCTGGCTGCAGGCCTGCAGCCGGTGCCGGAGAATGGCCGGCTGGAGGTCCAGTCCGCGTCGGCTCACGGTCGCACGATCCGGTATCGGTACCGGGGGACAGCGGACGCTGACACGCTGACACTGCATTATGCCGGCAGCCTGAAAGGGCTGGGTGAACGGCGCGGTCATGGCATGCCGGTGGGCATGGTCAGCGATGCGGGCGTCTATCTCGATGGCGCTGCCGGCTGGTACCCGGCCTTCGCCGGCCACATGCAGTCCTATAGCCTGCGGCTGAGACTGCCTGCCGGCTGGCACGGGATGAGCGCCGGCACGCGCTCGCTCGAGGACGGGGCCACGGTATGGGACGCCCCGATGCCGCAGGACGACATCCTCCTGGTCGCCGGCCCCTATGCACGCTACCAGTGCCGCACACCCACGACCCTGATCGAGGTGCTGCTGCTGAAGCCGGATGCGCCCCTGGCACAGCGATATCTGAATGCATCGGGTCGCTACGTGACACTCTACGAGCAACTGCTCGGCGCGTATCCATATGATCATTTCGCCGTGGTGGAGAATCCCTGGCAGACCGGTTACGGGATGCCCTCGTTCACCCTGCTGGGCTCGCGGGTACTGCGCCTGCCTTTCCTGGTCGATTCCTCGCTGCCTCACGAGATCGTGCACAACTGGTGGGGCAACGGGGTGTTTCTGGCTGCAGATGGCGGCAACTGGAGCGAGGGCCTGACTGCCTATCTGGCCGATCACCTGATCAAGGAGATGGTGGGGCAGGGGGCAGACTATCGCCGCAGGGCCCTGGAACGTTATGCCAACTTCGCCGCCACGGGGCGGGATTTTCCACTGCGTGCGTTTCGTGCCCGTCACGACGATGCCAGCCAGGCGGTGGGCTACAGCAAGTCGATGATGTTGTTCCACATGATCCGGCGCGAGCTCGGAGACGCGGCCTTCATCGCCGCGCTGCGTGACTTCTACCGGGACTATCGTTTCAGGCGTGCCAGCATCGACGACCTGCTCGGGGTGTTCGCCCGCCATGGCCTGCCCGACCCCGATGCCTTCCGGCACAACTGGCTGGACAGGCTTGGCGCGCCGACGCTGGCGCTGGCGCGGGCACAGGTGGATGGCCACCATCTCAGTCTGCATTTGCAGCAGACCCAGGCCGGCGCGGTCTATCCGATGACGGTGCCGGTTGCCGTCACCCTGGCGGGCGAACAGTCGGCCCGCTGGATGGAGGTGCCGATGACCGGGCGGGAGACCGAGGTGCAATGGACATTTGCCTCCCGGCCACTGCGGGTCGATGTGGACCCCGCCTTCGATCTGTTCCGGCAACTGCTGCCCGCCGAGCGGCCGAACTCGCTGGGCAGGCTGTTCGGCAGTGACGAACAACTGCTGGTGCTGCCGGCCAAGGCAAGCCCCGGGGAGCAGGCGGCCTGGCGAGAGCTGGCACAACAGTGGCAGCGTCGTTATCGCAATGTCAGGGTGATCTACGACGACGCCATCGACCGGCTACCGGAGGATGCAGCGGTCTGGCTGCTCGGCTGGGACAACCGGTTTGTCCGGGAATCCGTGGCGAGGTTCACGTCGGCGGGGCAGGGTTTGCTGGCGGACGGTGCCATGGTCGGGGATCAGCTGATCGACCCGCAACAGCAGGCCGTGGTGATGCTCGACCCCGACAATGGCCGGCCGGCGCTGGGTTTCATCGGCGCCCGAGGCGCACAGGCCATCAGTCTGCTGGCCCGCAAGCTGACCCACTATGCCGGCTTCGGCCGGCTGGTGTTCGACCTTCCTGGTGTGAGCAACCGGCTGCGCGAGGGGTTGGTGGTGGTCCATTCACCGCTGAGCCGGACATTCACCGACTCACCGCCGAATCTGCGTCTGCCTGGCCGATCGGCCCTGGACGCCCAGCTGGCGCCGGACAATGCATGGCGTGAGGCCGGTTGTCATTGATCGGCCTTATCCCTAACTGAACAGACGAGCGGAAAAGTCCCTCGCCACCCCTCTGGCCTAAGGCGCTCCCGAAAGGGATTCCGGCCCCACAGCTGGCCGTGCCGCCATCAAGGGAGATCGTCAGGTGGGTTCCCGCATACTCGGGGGGATCAGGCCGCCAGTCCCTGCTTCTGCAGGTAATCCTCGTAGTTGCCGCTGAAATCGAGCACGCCATTGGGTGTCAATTCAATGATGCGGGTCGCCAGCGAGGAGACGAACTCGCGGTCGTGGCTGACGAAGATCAAGGTGCCCGGATAGTTCTCCAGCGCGGTATTCAGTGACTCGATGGACTCCATGTCCAGGTGGTTGGTCGGCTCGTCCATCAGCATGATGTTGGGTTTCTGCAGCATCATCTTGCCGAACAGCATGCGGCCCTGCTCGCCGCCTGAGATCACCTTGACCGATTTCTTTATCTCGTCCTGGGAGAACAGCAGGCGACCGAGGGTGCCGCGGATGACCTGCTCGTCGTCACCCTCCTGCTTCCACTGATCCATCCAGTCATACAGGTTGCTGTCTTCGGCAAAGTCGGCGGCGTGATCCTGGGCAAAGTAACCCAGCTTGGCATTTTCCGACCACTTCACGGTGCCGTTGTCGGGCTCCAGGTCACCCACCAGGCTGCGCAGCAGGGTGGTCTTGCCGATGCCGTTGGGGCCGATGATGGCGATACGCTCGCCAACCTCGACGGTGAGGTCGAGCCCGTCGAACAGTGGGGCATCGTCGAAACCCTTCGCCAGCCCCTTGACCTCGAGTGCCAGGCGGAACAATTTCTTGTCCTGTTCGAAGCGGATGAATGGATTGACGCGACTCGATGGTTTGATCTCGTCGAGCTTGATCTTCTCCAACTGGCGCTGGCGGGAGGTGGCCTGCTTGGCCTTGGAGGCGTTGGCGGAGAAGCGGCTGACGAAGGTCTGCAGTTCCGCCATCTGCGCCTTCTTCTTGGCATTCTCGGCATACTGACGTTCGCGCACCGCGGTAGCTGCGGTCATGTATTCATCGTAGTTGCCCGGGTAGACCCGCAGTTCGCCATAGTCCAGATCGGCCATGTGGGTGCACACGCTGTTCAGGAAGTGGCGATCGTGAGAGATGATGATCATGGTGCTGTTGCGTTCGTTGAGGACGCCTTCCAGCCAGCGGATGGTGTTGATGTCGAGGTTGTTGGTGGGTTCGTCCAGCAGCATGATGTCGGGGTCGGCGAACAACGCCTGGGCCAGCAGCACGCGCAACTTCCAGCCGGGGGCCACTGCGCTCATCGGGCCATTGTGCTGCTCCAGCGGGATCTCCAGGCCGAGCAGCAGCTCGCCGGCACGGGATTCTGCGGTATATCCATCGAGTTCGGCGAACTGCACCTCCAGTTCGGCCACCTTCATGCCATCCTCTTCGCTCATCTCCGGCAGGCTGTAGATGCGGTCGCGCTCGGACTTCACGGCCCATAGCTCGTCGTGTCCCATGATCACTGTGTCCAGCACCGTATGCGCCTCGAAGGCGAACTGGTCCTGGCGCAGCTTGCCGACGCGCTTGTCGGGTTCCACGGAGACGCTGCCGCTGGTCGCCTCGAGATCGCCACCGAGGATCTTCATCAGGGTGGATTTGCCGCAGCCGTTGGCACCGATGAGGCCGTAGCGGTTACCACCGCCGAATTTGACGGAGATGTCCTCGAACAGCGGCTTGCTGCCGAATTGCATGGTGATGTTGGATGTGGTGATCACGATCTTTTCCTGCCTGGATATGCGTGGTGGATAGGGGGCAACAGGTGCTCCCTGAAACGCAAAAAGCCCCGCCGGGGCGGGGCTTCTGCTGCCGGGTGGCCGGCACCCGGTGCCCAGTGTTTACTGGGGCTCGACGTTGGCCGCGCTGGGGCCTTTCTGACCCTGCTCGACGTCGAACGTGACTTTCTGGCCTTCGGCCAGCGACTTGAAGCCACTGCCCTGGATGGCGCTGTGATGGACGAACACGTCCTTGGAGCCATCTTCCGGTGCGATGAAGCCAAAACCTTTCTCGTCACTGAACCACTTAACTGTACCTGTAGCCATTTCGGTTACCTCTAATCTGATGTAATGGATGATCTAACGTTGTTTTTGCAGACGATCGTGGAGAATAACGGAAGGGTCTGCTACGCACTGCGAGAGAGGAACTGCCGAAAAAACTACATGGTTGTACTGCAACGGGGAACAGTATGGCCGTTGTTTCCCGATTGCGCAAGCGATGAAGGCCGTTCCCTGCCGCCGGCCTTGTGTTCACTCTCCCTGGCGCGCGAGCGCGCTGTCACTCGCCCGGCTGACGATCTTCACCTCCTGGACACAATCCGTCATGCAGACCGGAGCATGGATGTCGGTCCCCGTGGCGGTGATGAAGCCGTCGCGGTTGGGCATGCGGACCTGGGGCAGGGTCTGTGCATTCATCTCGGTATCGCTGTCGATGATCTCGTTCATTGCCAGGATGTAGGCGGTGATGCCATACACCTGGTCGGCGGTCAGCGACTGGGCATTGCCGAAGGGCATGGCGCGGTTGACGTAGTCCCACACGGTGGTGGCATAGGGCCAGTAGCTGCCGACGGTCTTGCTCGGGCGGTCAGTGGTGAGTGATTCCCTGCTGCCCACCAGTGCCGGGTAGCGGCCCATGCCCTCACCGAATTCGCCATGGCAGGCGGCACATTGTTCCAGGTAGACGGGCTCTCCCTCGTCCGCCGTCCCGCGCCCGGGTGGCAGGCCCGCACCGTCAGGACCGACATCGATGTCCCAGCTGCTCAACTCCATGGCGCTCACCGGCTGGCCGTAGCCGTAATGCCGGGTGTCGGTCGGGGTAGAGGTGCTGTCCGGGGCCTGACAGCCCCCCAGGCCGGCAAGACAGATCAGGCCGAGGCCCTTAGCCCAGTTGGACATTCTCCACCTCCCCGTCGGCGTGGACCAGCCAGGTCTGGATGGCGTTGTTGTGATACATGGACGCGGTGCCGCGTACGGCACGCAGCTCGCGGTAACTCGGCTGCACGTAGCCGGTCTCGTCGATGGCCCGGCTCTGCAGCAGGGCCTCGCGGCCGTTCCAGTCCCAGTCGATCTCGAAGCGGGTGAGCGACTTGTCGAGCACCGGGCCGGTCAGCCGAGCGGTCCGCCAGTTGCGGCCGCCATCGAAGGAGACATCGACCCGCTTCACCTTGCCCTCGCCGGACCAGGCGAGACCTTTGATCACCTGAGCGCCCTTGCCGGGTAGCGGACGTTCGGGGCTGGGTGAGGTGATCACTGATTTGGCCTCCTGGATGAAGGTGTACTGGCGTGCCTTCCCGCTGGGCAGCAGGTCGGTGTAG
This sequence comes from Chromatiales bacterium, assembly GCA_024762485.1. Lineage (GTDB taxonomy): Bacteria > Pseudomonadota > Gammaproteobacteria > Chromatiales > Chromatiaceae > JANTHH01. The sequence goes on along the minus strand of JANTHH010000083.1, from coordinate 4,798 downwards.
GTGGCGGTCTCCTCGCGCATCTCCCAGGGACGTTCACCGACCTCGATACGACGCAGCCATTTGACGTTGGCCACACCTTCCCAGCCGGGCAGCACCAGTCGCAGTGGATAACCCTGCTCGGGGCGCAGCATCTCGCCATTCTGTGCGTAGGCGATGAGGGCGTCGTCCAGTGCCTTGTCGAGGGGGAAGCTGCGGGCCATGGCGGCGGCATCGGCGCCTTCTGCCAACAGCCACCTGGCCCCCTTGCGCAGTCCTGACTCGCCGAGCAGCAGGCGAAGTGGCACGCCGGTCCACTCGCTGCTGCTGATCATGCCGTGGGTGTACTGCACCTTGTTGAGCTGGGCGCCGCGTTGCTCGAGGGCCCCGTTGCCGGCACATTCGATGAAGTGGACACGGCTGACTGCGGGATAGCGCAGCAGGTCCTGCAGGGTGAATTTCAGTGGCTGTTCGACCAGTCCGTGGATCACCAGCAGGTGCTGGGCGGGATCGATGGCCGGCACCCCGGCGTGATGCCGCTCGAAATGCAACCCGCTGGGGGTGATGATGCCATGCAGGTCGGCCAGCGGGGTGAAGCTGACCGATGACTCGCGGGTGGCCCGCATCCAGGGCAGGAAGCGGCGTATGACCTGCTTTTCGAAGGACGATGGCTGTCCATAGGGCGCACTGCCCACGCCGGCGCCGGGATGATGGGTCCAGGGTGGGACCGGCAGGGGTGCAGGCTCGGCCTGGCTGCGACCTGCAGTCAGCGCAGCCAGGCCGCCGAGCAGGCTGGTGCGCAGAAAACCGCGACGAGCTGAGGCTTCGGGGTGTTTATCGGACTTGGATCGGGTCACGGCATGTCCGCCAGAAGAGGGATAAGCGCCGCAGGATAGAAGAGCGCACTGCGCCAATCAAGATGGTGGTGGCCAGATGGGTTATTCATCCACCACAAGATGGTGGATCGGTGGCAGCGCCTTCAGATAGCTGACGATGGACGTGATGTCCTCGTCGCTCAGGTGACTCAGCCCCTCGTCGATCACCTCGCTCATCAGGCCGCCGGCATAGTCGCCATCCGGGTCGGCGCCGGTCTTCAGGTAGTAGGCGAGGTCGGCATCGCTCCAGCGGCCGATGCCGGTCTCCTTGTCCGGGGTGATGTTGGGTACGGACTCGCCGTCCGGCCCGTGGCGGGTACCGGCCATTTGCAGGGCCTCGTCGATACCGCCCAGGTCGTTGCGCGGGCTGTGACATTCGGCGCAGTGGGCGAGGGCACGGACCAGGTAGGCGCCACGGTTCCAGCGATCGTCCCGGGCGGGATCGGCCACGAATGTGCCCGGACGAAAGTACAACCATTGCCACAGACTGATGGCAAAGCGCGGCAGGTACCAGGGCAGGTCGTGTTCGCGGTTTTCACGGGCGACTGGCGGAACCGTGTCCAGGTAGGCCTTCAGTGCACTGATGTCCTCGGCTCGCATGCGGGTGTAGCTGGTGTAGGGGAACAGTGGATAGTAGCGGTGTCCGGCGGGCCCTATGCCTTTGGTCAGTGCCCGTGCCAGATCCTGTTCCGACCAATGGCCGATGCCATGATCCGGGTCCGGCGTGATATTGGGGGAGTAGAAGGTGCCCTGGGGCGTGACGAAGGCGCGGCCACCGGCAAGAAAGCGGCCCTTGTGTTCGCTGTCGGTATGACAGGCGACGCAGCCTGCCGCCCGCAGCAGGTACTCGCCACGGGCGGCTTGCGGGTCGGCCAGGTCATCGGCACCGGCCGTCCAGCCGCCGAGCAGGCTGGTCAGCAGGAGCGCCGTGGGCAGCCGCCTCAACGTCTTATTTCCTTCGGAAATCCTTGTGACAGGCCTTGCAGCTCTTGCCGATCTCACGGAAGGCCTTGGCGAGGGTCCGGTCATCGGCGCCGTCATCGATGGCGGCGAGGAATGCTGCCGTCGTCTCCTTTGTCTTTAGTGCGGCCTGCTTGAATGCCTCGGGCTTTTCGAGCACCGCCTCGGTTGCCTTCGTCTCCACTGTCGCACCGGCGAACTCGGCTTCTGGCGGCACGCTGTCCTTGGGGAACAGGGTGGTGAGTATGGCGGCGATGTCGGCGGCCCCCGCGGCATGCAGACGAAGCTGATCCTTCAGCGGCACCTGGCCACGGATGATGCGGTCGGCGGCACCGATGTGGCCGCCGAGTGCCTTCATCACGTTTTGCCGGTATTTGATCTGACCGTCCACGTCTGCGGCCTGGAGGGTGCCGCTGAGGCTGACGAGGAAGGCCAGCGTCGTCATGCCGGCGATTGCAGATATTGTCTTCATGGGTGGGCTCCCTTCGAGTGATTGATCGTGATCAAGTCCGACGTCTGCTCTGCCGCGGGCCGTGGCATATCCGTTGATACTAGACGATGGATGCGACTGGAATATTCCGCGATGCATTGAGCTGCTGGGAAAAGACGGCACGTGATAAACGCGGGGCATAAAAAAACCCCGCTGCAACAGCGGGGCTTCTTCAGGGCGGTGTCGTGGATTACTGGGGTACGACGTTGACCGCGCTGGGGCCTTTCTGACCTTCCTCGACGTCGAAGGAGACGGTCTGGCCCTCGGCCAGTGATTTGAAACCGTCACCCTGGATGGCGCTGAAGTGGACGAATACGTCCTTGGAGCCATCAGAAGGTGCGATAAAGCCAAAACCTTTTTCGTCGTTGAACCACTTTACGGTGCCTGTAGCCATTTCGGTGTCCTCTAAGAACTGGGCAAAATTATCATGTCGGGTAAGCGCAGGTAATAACGGTGGAACTCGGTAGGATCTGCTGCAAACACCAGAGAGGAACCGCCGGTACACATCATCGTAATTACTGCTGATCCGGACTATACATTTTTTCCCTGCCAGTGCAAAACCTTTGATCGGGCCATTGTGTGATGGCGGTTTTCTTTCAATGTCTGCTCTCGGTCTTTCCCGTTCGGGCTGTCCTCGTGGTCTCAGGCATGGCACAGTCTGCGCCATGAGAAAACGCTCCACAGCATTGACCTACGTCATCACCCAGCCGGCACGATTTCTCGGCCGTGTGCTGATGGGGTTCCGTGCCAACCAGGGCATGCTGCTGGCCGGCGCCGTGGCGTACTACACATTGCTGTCAATCGTGCCGATGGCGGCCCTGCTGCTGATCGTGCTGTCGCAGTTTCTCGAACCCGGGATCCTGCTGGAGATGGCCTCCACCTATCTGGAACTCGCTGCGCCCACCCGGTCCGGTGAACTGGTGGACGATCTGCGGGTCTTCCTGGCGAACTGGAAGGTGGTGGGCGTGGCGGGGCTGCTGGTGCTGCTGTTCTTCAGCTCGCTGGCGTTTACGGTTGTGGAGAACGCCCTGGCGCAGATCTTTTTCCACCGGGCACGTGTCATCCGGCGCCACTTCCTGGTCTCTGCGCTGATCCCCTATGTCTATATCCTGCTGCTGGCGCTGGGCTTTCTCACGGTCAGCCTGGTGGCCGGCTGGCTGCATACCCTGGGCAACGGCACGGTGAGCGTGCTCGGTTACCGTCTGAACATCGATGAAACCACGGCAACCACGCTCTATGTCTTCGGGTTGCTGGGCGAGGTGCTGCTGCTCACCTCCATCTACCTGGTGATGCCCGCCGGGCGCCTCGCCTGGTCCCATGCCTTGATCGGCGGTGTGGTAGCGACCCTGTTGTGGGAGATCACCCGTCATTTCCTGGTCTGGTACCTGACGACCCTGTCATTCGTGAACGTCATCTACGGTTCACTGGCGACCACTATCGTTATCCTGCTCAGCCTGGAGACGGCCGCCATCATCCTGCTGCTTGGTGCCCAGGTGATAGCCGAGTTCGAACGTGTGGGGTCGGTGTCGCCGCAGACCGCCGACGACTGACGGACTTACCGGCAGTCGCCGATGCGGCGCGCCTGCCAGCGGTTGTGCATCTGCATGTCACCGGCCGGACTGCTGATTTTTGCATCCATGCCGCCGGTGTAGCGTGTGGCCTCCATGGTCATGTGGGCCTTGCCCTGCATCGCACTCGGGCCATGGCACCGGATCTCCCAGCTGGCGGTATTGCCCTCCAGCCGGTAATTCATGATCTCGCAGTTGCTGTCATCGCTGCGAGGCACCGCATTCCGGCTGTTCGACAGCTCTTCTGCGGTGTAGCAGTGGCGCGTGGTCTGCGGCGGCATCTTCATCGGCATGCCGGTCATCTCAACCTCGGTGGTGATTTCCCACAGTCCCGGTTGCATGATGTTCTGTCCGGCGGTGGCGGTGCCCAATGGGGCAAGTGACAAAAGCAGGGTGGCCAGCGGGTATTTCATGGATCAGGCTCCTTTTCAGCCGGCACAGGATGCGCCGGTACCATGAATCATGCCGCCTATGATGCACCCCGCTTGGTCCAGGCTCAATCGAATTGCCGGGTGAACTGCAGTTGCCAGCCGAGCTGCCTGTCGCCCAGGGACTCACTGTCCCTGGATTGCACGATGTCGAGTTTGGGCTTGAAGGTGAGACCGAGGTCGAGTTTGGAGTCGTCATCCAGCTGGTAATCGAATCCCGCAGCATGGGACACGACACTTTCGCTGTCCTCATGGTTGGATCTCAGCAATTCCAGAAAACCTGCGAATCCGTTTCTGACGGTGGAGATGACATCCGTCCCGGTCACATCTGCGAGGTCGGGCACAGTATTGTCGCTGCCGTCGCGGGGTATGCCGTGTGCCTGCGTGACGCTGTCATAACCCTCGATCTCGAGGTCCGGCGCGGCCCCTGCCGGACCTGCGAGCAGGACACCGGTCAGGCCGAGCAGCAGTAACTTCTGTATCTGACCCATGGGACTCATC
>JANTHH010000082.1 GCA_024762485.1 Chromatiales bacterium | reverse complement strand
GGTCGATGTCGACCTTAAGCCGGGCACCGTGGTTGATGCCGTAGTCGACGTAACCCGGTATCGCCGAGTCCTGGTGGCACTCGCTGGCATGTTGGGGCGACTCGAAACCACGGTCGCGGTCGTACCAGGACAGCAGCATGTGCTCGCCCAGCCGCGCATCGGCCTCGGCATTGGCCAGCTGCATGGCCGCCAGATAATCGGCGGGCGGGGGTTCGGGGGTCAGCTCGACCACCTCGATGGCGGACAGGTCCGGTTCGCGCCCGAGAGAACAGCTGGTGCCCGTCTCATCCGCTTCGATGAATCCGCTCATCTCACACATACCCCATCAAGTCTGCACCGATATACAGGATGCTGGAGACGATCAGGCCAGCACTCCATACCGTCAGCCACATCACCCGGCCATGGCGGCCCAGCCACAGCAGAATGACGCCGATGAACAGTGCCAGCACCACCGTGAACAACAGCATGTCCTGCAGCGTGCCGGCCTCGGCATAGAGCGGTGGCAGCGATGAGGCTTGTATCTGCTCGGGATAACGCATGGTCTGCCCCGGTTGGCGGTCTGTCCTGGATTATGGCAGATGGCCTGTTTTTTGTCGGGTTGATGAGCGGTGCGTGTGAAGACCTCTCCCTGCGGTCGAAATGACAAGATGTAGGAATCACCGGGTATGACAAACCCGTCAGATCAGCTCCACATCCGCCATGATCTCCACCAGCGCAGGCCCGTCATGCGCCAGCGCCTGTTGCAGCGCGGGCACCAGCTGATCGTTGCGCTCGACGCGGATGCCCAGCCCGCCGCAGTTGTTGGCAAACGCGGCGAAGTCGGGGTTGTGCAGGGCAGTCTGCCACACGGGCCAGTGACCGGCGCGCTGTTCCTTGCTGATCTTGCCCAGCTCGCTGTTGTTGAGCAGCACGTGGGTGATGTCCATGTCGTATTTCACCGCGGTGGTGAACTCGCCCATGTACTGGCCGAAACCACCGTCGCCGCTGACCGAGATTACCTTCCTGCCGGCAAATCCGGCCACCGCCCGGGTGGCGGCCCAGGCACCCATCGCCGCCGGCAGGGCGAAGCCGATGGAGCCGAGATAGCCGGACATCAGCACCCGCTGCTGGCGGCACTCGAAATAGCGGCCGAAGGAATAGGTGTTGTTGCCCACGTCCACCGCGATAACCGCGTCCGCCGGACACTGTTGCGACAGCGCCTCGAAGATCACCGCCGAGTTCAGCCCCTGCCCGCGGTCGCGGGCACGGCGGCGGGCCTTCTCCTCGCGCCAGATGGCCCAGCGTGCCGGCAGGTCGCCATCCAGTGCGGCCTCGCGGGCACCCGGCGGCAGGGCGTCGATCAGCGCCTGCGCGGTGAGGCCGATCTCGCCCAGCACCGGCACCTCGACGGGGTGGAAGCGGCCCAGCGCCATGGGATCGAAATCCACCTGCACGATGGGCTTCTTGCTGCTGATACCGGTGTGGTTGGAGAAACTGGCGCCGAACACGAGCAGCAGGTCGCACTCGTTCATGCACCAGCTCGCCACCGGAGTGCCGCTGCGCCCCAGCACCCCGGCCGCCAGCGGGTGGTCGTCGCCGATCTGGCCCTTGGCCTTGAAGGTGGTCAGCACCGGCGCCTGCAGCAGTTCGGCCAGGGCGATGATCGGCCCCATGGCGTCGCGCGCACCGTAGCCCACGACGATGGCCGGCCGCCCGGCCTGTTCGATGCGCGCCAGCGCCGCCGTCAGCGAGGCTTCCGATGGGCTGACCCGCTGGTCGCCGATACGGCCGCCGGGGGCACCAGCCTCGGCGTCCTCGGCGGCCGGCAGGGTCTGCACCTCGTCGGGGAAGATCAGATGCGCCACGTCGCGCTCCACCAGGGCGTGCTTGCAGGCGAGGTTGGCCAGCTCGACGTGATTCGAATCGTGCAGCACGGTCTGGCTGAAGGCGGCCACCGGGGCGAAGGCGGCGGCGAGATCGATCTCCTGGAAGGCGCCGGGACCGAGCACCTGGGTGTTGACCTGGCCGGTCAGCGCCACCACCGGGGCGCGGTCCACCCGGGCATCCCACAGGCCGGTGAGCAGATTGGTGGCGCCGGGCCCGGCAATGCTCAGGCAGGCACCGGGCAGCCCGGTGAGCTTGGCGTAGCCGGAGGCGGCAAAGGCCGCCGCGCCCTCGTGGCGGATGCCGACATAAGTCAGCCGCCCGGCCTCCTCCTGCCGCCGCAGCGCGTCCGCCAGCCCCAGGTTGGAGTGGCCGACCATGCCGAAGACATGGCTCACGCCCCAGTTCACCAGGGTCTCGGCCATCAGGTCGGCGACGGTGCGGACATGTTCGGTCGATTCCTTCACCGCCACGTAGACGCCGTCGTCGCGCAGCTCCACCGGGTAGGTAGGCACGCCGTCGTCGAAGCCGCCCGGCGACTTGCCGGTGGTGGGATGGAAGTCCCAGCCGTGCCAGGGACAGCGCAGCCAGCATTCGTGCTGTTCGTCGCACTCGATGCTGCCCTCGCCCAGCGGTCCGCCCTGGTGCGGGCAGGCGTTGTCGAGTGCGCCATACTGTCCCCGGTAGAAGGTCAGCGCGATGGCCTGGCTGCCGGCCTGCACCGCGCGCACCTCGCCCTCGCTCATCTCGCCCGGCTCCGCCACCTTGTACCAGACGGTCTTCAGCCCCTGCTGGGCCTCGAGCTCGGCCGCGGTGATCTGCTTGTGGGCACCGTCGCACAGCGGCGGGCTGGCGGTGCGCTTGCACTGGCAGAAGAAATATTTGTCGTCCTTCTCGGCGGTGAAGGCCAGCGGCTCGAAGCCCGTCCCCTGGTGGGAGCCGTCGCAGAAGGGCTGGTTCTTGGAGCGTCCGCAGGAACACCAGTAGACGGTCTCACCGGCCTTCAGTTCGACGGCCTTGGGGCGGGTGTCGGCGATCCAGGCTTGCTTCTTTTCCATGGTTTTTATCCGTATGTTTGAACTGGTAATACCCACAGGCTGAGGACTACACTTCCCAACGCAGCCTACAGCTTTGCCCGGCCACGCCGCTACCCGCAGTATCGACACTTGACGACGGATAACAAGGACATGACCCGTACCGGTTACCTCATACTTGGCTGGATATCCCTGTCACTGGGGGTGATCGGGGTCTTTCTGCCGCTGATGCCCACCACGGTGTTCATGCTCATCGCCGCCTGGGCATTCTCCCGCTCGTCCGAACGCTGGCACAACTGGCTGCTCACACACCGCCGTTTCGGCCCACTGATCCGTGCCTGGCACGAGCATCACGCCATGCCACGTCGCGCCAAGCGCATTGCACTGCTGACCCTCGCCGCCTCCTATGCCTTCACCGCCTCGGTGTTCGGACCGTTGTCGCTGGCGGCCATCATCGGCGGCCTCTGTGTTGCAGGGGTCGCGCTCTATATCGCCCACATCCCGGTGCTCACCCGGGAGCAGGAACTGGCACAGCTCGCCAACAACGCCGAGGGTTGAACTCGGCAGCATCAACCGCATCTGATAGGGTCCTGAAAGTCACCCTTACGGAGCGTCCCCAATGATGCGCATCCTGCTTTTTCTCGGCACCAACCTGGCCGTCATCCTCGTCCTCACGGTGGCGATGCAGCTGCTGGGCATCGAATCACTGCTGCAGCAGAACGGGGTCGACCTCGACCTCACCGCGCTGCTGATCTATTCCGCGGTGATCGGCTTTGCCGGCTCCTTCATCTCGCTGTTCCTGTCGAAATGGATGGCCAAGCGATCCATGGGGGTGCGCATCATCGAGCGCCCCCGGGACCCGATGGAGCAGTGGCTGCTCGATACCGTGGCCCGGCTGGCGCAGCAGGCCGGCATCGGCATGCCCGAGGTCGGCATCTTCAACAGCAGCTCGCCCAACGCCTTCGCCACCGGCTGGAACCGCAACAATGCACTGGTCGCGGTGAGTGCGGGCCTGCTCAACGGCATGACCCGAGACGAGGTGGAGGCGGTGCTCGGCCACGAGATCAGCCACGTGGCCAACGGCGACATGGTGACCCTGACCCTGATCCAGGGCGTGGTGAACACCTTCGTCATCTTCATCTCGCGGGTCATCGGCCACGTGGTCGACCGGGTGGTGTTCAAGGTCGAGCGCGGTCACGGTCCGGCCTTCTGGATCACCGCCTTCATCGCCGAGATGGTGCTTGGCATCCTCGCCAGCATGATCGTCATGTGGTTCTCCCGTTACCGCGAGTTCCGCGCCGATGCGGGCGGTGCGAGGCTGGCCGGACGGCAGAAGATGATCGCCGCCCTGCGTCGTCTGCAACAGGCCCACGAGCCGCAGCCACTGCCGGACGAGATGGCCGCTTTCGGCATCACCGGCGGCAAGGTGGCGAAGCTGTTCTCCAGCCACCCACCGTTGGAACAGCGCATCGCGGCACTGGAGCAGATGCGCGGGTGATCCGGGGTGGCGAAGAGAAAGGCCTGGAAAGATCGCTCCCTGCGGTCGGATGACAAGGGCGTGGGGCGAGGGTTGCCTGAGGGGGAGTCATGGACACCCGTAGTTCTTTTGCTTCAAAAGGTGGCTGTCCCTGTTCTCAGCGGCAGCCTGATGAGGACTTGCTTCCCACCCCCCAGGCGCGGACAGGCCGTGGCCCCGTGCCGACCCGGGCCCGTAGCTGCCCCCTGATGCCGGGCATGACCGTGACCATCCGTCACGCCAGAGATCGACGACACCGATATGCACCCTGATCCCTTCCTCTCCCTGTTCCTGCTGATGGGCAGCGCCGTCGGCGTGGTGGCCCTGTTCCGTCAGTTTGGCCTCTCTCCCATCCTCGGTTATCTCGCGCTGGGCGTCCTGATCGGCCCCCAGGGTCTGGGCTGGCTGCCAGACAATGAGCAGACCCGCTTCCTTGCCGAGTTGGGCGTGGTGTTTCTCATGTTCCTGATAGGGCTCGAATTCACCTTGCCCGAACTGCTGGCCAATCGCCGCAATGTACTGGGACTGGGCGGCAGCGAGGTGATCCTGGTCACCCTGCTGGCGGGACTCGGCGCCTGGCTGGCGGGCATGGATTACAAGGTGGCGATCCTGCTGGGCGGTGCCGTGGCCATGTCGTCCACCGCGGTGGTGATCAAGCAACTGGCGGAGCAGATGGAACTGGCCACGCGCCACGGCCGCATGGCGGTCTCGGTACTCCTGTTCCAGGACCTGGCCACGGTGCCCTTCCTGATCCTGCTGGGCACCCTCACGGCAACAGAAGGCAGCGAATCGATGGGCCTGGTCTTTCTCAAGGCCGGCGTGGTGTTCGGCGGTCTGTACCTGGCCGGTCGCTGGCTGGCCCGCCCCTTTCTTCACTGGGTGGCCCGGGGGCGATCGGGCGAGGTCTTCATGCTGGCGGCCATCTTTATCGTGGTCAGCGCCGCCATGGTGGCGCACGAGGCAGGGCTGTCGCCGCCCCTGGGCGCCTTCCTCGCGGGCATGGTGTTGGGTGAGACCGAGTTTCGCCACCAGGTCGAGTCCGACATCCGCCCCTTCCAGGAGATCCTCCTGGGGCTGTTCTTTGCCACCATCGGCATGCTGCTGGCGCCACAGAGCCTGCTGCTCTACCTGCCCCAGATCCTGCTTCTGACGATCATCATTCTGCTGGCCAAGGCCTCGCTGATCGCTCTGCTGGTGCGTGGCCTCGGCGAGGACTGGCTGACTGCCCTGCGCAGCGGCATCACGCTCGCCCAGGCCGGTGAGTTCGGCCTGCTGCTGGTCGCCGGCGTCCTTGGTCAGGGGTTGCTTGACGAGCAGGACGGGCAGATCCTGCTGGGCGCGATGGTTCTCAGCATCGCCGCAACCCCGCTGCTGATCCGTTATAACCAGGAAATTGCACGCTGGCTGCTCAGGCGTCAGGGCGCACAGCGGCTCATCACCCCGGAACAGGCCATACGGCAGGAAGTGCAGGATCTGGAACAACCCGTGATCATCGTCGGATTCGGCCGAATCGGCCAGAACCTCGCGACCCTGCTGCAACAGGACCAGTTCGACTATCTCGCCCTCGACCTCGATGCCGAGCGGGTGCGCACGGCCCGGGAGGCCGGCTACCAGGTGGTCTATGGCGATGCCACGCATCACAGCGTCCTCGAGGCCGCCGGCGTCGAACGGGCCGCCGCCCTGGTACTGACCCATGACCAGCTCGCCGCGGCCCGGCAGACCACCCGCCTCGCCCGGCAGCATAATCCAACGCTCACCATCCTGGCCCGGACTCGCGAGGATGAGGCGATCGATCAACTGCTCGACGCCGGCGCCTCGGAGGTGCTTCCCGAGGGGCTGGAGTCCAGCCTGATGCTCGGGGCACAGCTTCTCATCCTGCTGGGCCGTCCGGCCAGCGAGGTGGACGAGCGCATGGCCGAGATCCGGGCCGACCGCTATCAGTCACTGCGGCACTTCATACACAGCGAGCACGAGGGCGTGTCCGAGCGCCACTACCAACGCCGACTGGAGACCGTCCCCATCGTCTCCAGCTCACGCGCGATCGGACAACGCCTCGGCGATCTCTCACTGCCCGCCAGGGTGGCCGCCATCCGTCGACAGGGGATACTCGTCCCTTCCCCGGGAGACCAGACCCGTCTGCGGGAGGGCGATATCCTTATTCTCAGCGGCGAACAGGACGAGCTCGACGAGGCGCGAAGACAACTGCTGAGCGAATAGGTCGCCACACCTCCCGCTCGCACCTTATGAAAAATCGGGGCTGTCGATCACCGACAAGGTGGAGAGCGCCTCGGACACATCCCGAGCGGTGAGCGTTTGATAGTCCTGTGCCTGGTGGAGGGTGCAGGCACCTGCCAGCTCGGCCCAGGCGAAGCCGCCGGCCCAGTCCGCATGTTTGCGGCTGCCCTGGAAGGCGCGCGGCGTGATATACAACCGGCCGGGACGGTAGAGCAGGTTGTAGGGGGTATTGGCGTGGTGCAGGGTGTCGATGAACGACCAGGCCGCGGCCGCCTCGTCGAAGACCCGGCAGTCCAGCGGGAAGGCCTCTGCACCGCCGTTGTGGCGCCAGCGGGCGGATTCGATGGGAAGGCCGTCACCTTCATCCAGGAAACTCTGGAAGTGCTGGTGGTTGACCGAGGCATTGGCGCCGTTGGCGTTGTAGCCGAGTCCCCAGCCCGGTAGCCGTTCACCCAGCGTCTGGGTGAGCTGCCAGACATGGGCATGGTCGGCCTCGGCGAGGAACTGTGGCTTTTTCAGCATGGGATCGACCACCAGCAGGCCATGCAGCATGGCGAAGGGGAACTTGTTGTAGAGCAGGCGGCAGTCGCGCCCCAGCAGTTCACCCTGCCAGAGGACCTCTTTATTGAGGAAGGGCTTGTTGAAATGGAAGCTCTGATCGTCGAAGGGCTTGCACAGCTCGGTGACCACCGCCTGGCTCATGCGCGGCGGGCGGAAGGCACGCAGCTGGTTGTATTGCAGCTGCCAGGGGCCAGCGTGGCGGAAGCGGGTCAGCTGCAGCCGGTCGAAACCGGTGGCCAGCAGCTGGCGGAAAACCGCCTGATCATCGGCTGCATCGGGCAGGGGCTCGCCGGCCGCCTCGGCGGCGCTCAAGCGCGCGGCGAGCAGGTCGAAGCGCTCGGCCAGGCGGTCGTGCAGGTGCGGGTAGAGGGTCCGGTCGAAGGTGGCATTGGCCAGCACCAGGATGAACACCCCTAGGCCCTCGTGCTGCAGCATCTGCTCCAGGCCGTCGACGAAGGCCTGGCGGAACTCGTCCGGACTGCGGAAGGGCGCCGGCAGCGGGCTGCTCAGTGACGGCATTTCTTCTCCGGGTCGGGCACTGGGTCATAGCCACCCTCGTGGAAGGGGTGACAGCGCCCCACCCGCTTGAGCCCGAGCCAGATACCCTTGAACGGGCCGTGCTTCTCCATCGCCTCAATGGTGTAGGCGGAGCAGCTGGGCATGTAGCGACAGTTGTTGCCCAGCACCGGGCTGATCAGCAGCTGATAGCCACGCACCAGCAGGATCAGCAGACGCTTCACTCCTGCCCCTCCTGCGCGCAATCTGCACAGGTACCAGACAGCTCCACCACCCGCTGTTCCAGCTGGAAACCGCTTGCACGGGCGGCGTCGCCCAGGCTGTCGCTGATCGAGCGGTCTTCCAGTTCGGTGACATCGCCACACTGGTTGCAGATCAGGAACTGGCCGGCATGGGGCTGCTCCGGGTGCGGGCAGCCGACATAGGCATGCAGGGTCTCCAGCTTGTGGATCAGGCCCTGCTCGAGGAGGAAGTCCAGTGCGCGATAGACGGTCGGCGGCGCGGCCTTGGGCTGCTGCTGGCGGATGGCGGCGAGGATGTCGTAAGCGCCCAGTGGCCGGTCACTCTGCCACACCAGCCGCAGCACCTTTCTGCGTTGTTCGGTGAGGCGCACCTGGCGTGCGAGACACAAGGCCTCGGCACGATCCAGTGCCTGGTCGAGATCATGCAGGCAGGGGCGGTTCATGGCGCTGCCTCCACGCTGCGCCGGCGACGCCGCGCCAGCGACCAGTGATACCAGAGGGTCGACAGCACATAGGCCGCACCGGCCAGCAGGATGATGGTGGCGCCCGGCGGCAGGTCCGGCGCGTAGGACAGGGCCAGCCCGCCACTGGTGAAGACGGCGCCGAGCAGGGTCGCCACCAGCATCATCCGCCCCAGGGTCTGCACATACTGGCCGGCGATGGCCGCCGGCAGGGTCAGCAGGGCGATCACCAGGATCAGCCCCACCACCTGGATCAGCAGCACCACGGTGACCGCCACCAGACACAGCAGCAGCAGGTACAACGCGGTGACCGGCAGGCCACGCAGCCGGGCGAACTCCTCGTCGAAGGCCACTGCCAGGAAATGTCGATAGAGCAGACCGACGGTGCCCAGCAACAGCAGGTCGAGCCCGCCCATGAGCCACAGCTGGCGTTCGGGCACCAGCAGGATGTTGCCGAACAGGTAGCTCATCAGGTTGCCGGTGTAGCCCGGCGTGCGCTCGATGAAGAGGATGCCCACCGCCATGCCGATGGCCCACAGTGCGCCGATGAGGATGTCTTCCTGCCCGCCCCAGCGCAGCCGCACCCAGCCGATCAACAAGGCCGAAATGATGGCGGCCACCAGCGCACCGCCCATGGGGTCGAGGCCGAAATACAGTGCCGCGCCCATGCCACCGAGCACCGAGTGGGCGATGCCGCCGGCAAGGTAGCCGATGCGTTTCACCACCACGTAGCTGCCGATCACGCCGCAGCCGATGGCCGCCAGCAGCCCGGCCAGCAGCGCCGCCTGCAGGAAGTGGTGTTCGAGCAGTGCCGTGAAGAAGGTCATGTCTGGCATCCCGTCATCAGTGGTGATGCGCCACCAGGCGCACGTCCTCGCCATACAGCGCACGCAGCACGTCGGCGTCCACCGCTTCGGTGGTGTGGCACAGCAGGGTGCGATTGAGACAGGCCACCCGCTGCACGTACTTGCTGATGAAGGTCACGTCGTGGGACACCAGCAGGATGGTCATGCGCGCGTTGAGCCGCTTGAGCAGGTCGAAGATGTCGGTCTCCACCCGCTGGTCGATATTGGCGGTGGGCTCGTCGAGCAGCAGGATGCGTGGCTCGGCAGCCAGTGCGCGCGCCACCAGCACCCGCTGCAGCTGGCCACCGGACAGGGTGTGGATGCGCTTGTCGGCGAGATCCCCCACCTCGGTCTCGGCCATCACCCGCTGCGCCACCTGATGGTCGGCGCGGCTGTAACCACCGAACCAGCGGCCCTTGCCGAGACGCCCCATCAGCACCACCTGCTCCACCGTCACCGGGAAGTCACGGGCGAAGCTCGGATACTGGGGCACGTAGCCGATGTCCGCCCGCCCCTTGCACGGCGGCAGGCCGTGCACCCGCACCGTGCCCGCGGTGGGCTCGAGCAGGCCGAGGATCAGCTTCAGCAGGGTGCTCTTGCCACCCGCGTTGGGACCGACGATGCCGAGGAACTCACCCTCCGGCACCCGCAGGCTGACATCCTCCAGCACCGGCACGCCGAGATAGCTGAAGCTGACGTGGTCGAGTTCGACGGCATAATCGCTCATGACTGCCAGCTCGCCACCAGCTTCTGCGCCACCAGTCGCAGGTTGGCGGTCAGGTCGGGCGCCAGCGGATCGATCTGCACCAGCCGGCCGCCAAAACCGCGTGCCACCGCAGCGGCGGACTGGTGATGGAACTCGGGCTCGACAAACAGGGTGGTCAGCCCCAGTGCCTTCGCCTGCTCGATCAACGCCTGCATCGCCCGTGGCCCCGGCTCCTTGCCCTCGTGCTCCACCGACAACTGGTGCAGACCATAACGGGCGGCGAAATAACTCCAGGCGGGGTGGAAGACCATGAAGCTGCGACCCCGATAGGGCGCCAGCAGGGCCTGCAGCTCGCGGTGCAGGTCATCCAGTTCATCAGCATAGGCCGCATAATTGGCGGCAAACTCCGCCGCGGCATCCGGACGCAGCGCGCTCAAACGGTCGCGCAGGCGCGCCGCCATGGCCTTGACCAGCAACGGATCGGTCCACACGTGTGGGTCGTCGCGCTGTGCCACCTGGCCGCGCATGTCCCAGATCTCCAGTGCCGGATTGGCGGCCTGGATACGTGCCAGCCAGGCCTTCTCGAAGGGCACGCCGATGCGCGCATAGAGTACGGCAGTGGAGACGGCGGCGATCTGGCGCGGGCTCGGCTCGTAGCTGGCCGGCTCGAAGCCTGGACCGACCATCACCGACACCGCCACCTGGTCGCCACCGACACGTTCGACGATCTGCCGCTGGGGCAGCACACTGACGAACAGCTGCAGCGGCGATGCAGCGAGCAGCGCCGGTGACAGCAGGAGCAGGAGCAGAAAAAGGCGACGGGTCATTGCTGGATACCTGGCGGGCGGGGACGTTATGTTATTACATTGCGTCCCTGTGCGCACACCCGTCTGCTAGAATCCCCGCCCCATGAGTGGCAGCCTTTATCTCTTCCCCGCCGACCCCTGGGCCGAGCCACCCGAGCGGACATCCATCGTCCGCGCACTGCAGTCGCTGG
>JANTHH010000081.1 GCA_024762485.1 Chromatiales bacterium | reverse complement strand
GGGACTTCTTCGTCGCCCTGCCCGAGTACGACCGCACCCAGGTGAAGACCACCACCATCAAGGGCGCCATGCTGCTGCAGCCGCTGTTCGAGTTCTCAGGTGCCTGTGCCGGCTGCGGCGAGACGCCCTATATCAAGCTCGCGTCCCAGTTGTTCGGCGACCGCATGCTGGTGGCCAACGCCACCGGCTGTTCGTCCATCTACGGCGGCAACCTGCCCACCACCCCCTGGGCGAAAAACCCCGAGGGCCGCGGCCCGGCGTGGAACAACTCGCTGTTCGAGGACAATGCCGAGTTCGGTCTCGGCATGCGCCTGGCAGCCGACAAGCGGCGCGACTACGCGCAGCAGCTGTTGCAGACCCTGGCCGACACGGTCGGCAAGGAACTGGCACAGGCCACAATCGACGCCGACCAGTCCGACGAGGCGGGCATCGCCGCCCAGCGTGAACGGGTCGCGCAGCTGCGGGAAAAACTCACCGGCAACGACGACCCCAGGGCGCGGGAACTGGACCACGTGGCCGACAGCCTGGTGCGCAAGAGCGTGTGGATCGTCGGCGGCGACGGCTGGGCCTACGACATCGGCTACGGCGGCCTCGACCACGTGCTGGCCAGCGGCAAGGACGTCAACATCCTGGTGCTGGACACCGAGGTCTATTCCAACACCGGCGGCCAGACCTCCAAGGCGACGCCGCTGGGCGCGGTGGCCAAGTTCTCCGCCGGTGGCAAGCCGGTACCGAAGAAGGATCTGGCCCTGCTGGCGATGGACTACGAGCACGTGTTCGTCGCCCACGTCGCCTACGGCGCCAAGGACATGCAGACCCTGCGCACCTTCCTCGAGGCCGAGTCCTATCACGGACCCTCACTGATCATCGCCTACTCGCCGTGCATCGCCCATGGCATCGACCTGAAGAACAACCATCACCACCAGCAACTGGCGGTGGACAGCGGACACTGGCCGCTGTTCCGCTACGATCCGCGTCGTGCCGAGACCGGCGACAACCCGCTGAAGCTGGACTCCAAACCGCCGTCGGTCCCCTACCGAGAGTTCGCCGAGGCCGAGACCCGCTTCAACATGCTCAAGCGCACCCACCCGGACGACGCCGAACGCTTCCTCGAGCAGGCACAGCGGGAGGTGGAGCATCGCTACCACTACTATGAACAGCTCGCCGGACTGCCCTGGGACGAGGATGGATCCGACGAACCGGCACAGACCACCGAAGGAGCCGCGTCATGATCGATCTCAGCACCCGTTACCTGGGCCTGGCGCTGCGCTCGCCACTGGTGCCCTCCTCGTCGCCCTTGACCCGCGAACTCGACACCGCACACCAGCTGGAAGATGCCGGCGCCGGCGCACTGGTGATGCACTCACTGTTCGAGGAGACCGTTCACCGTGAGCAGAAGGCACTGGAGCACTTCGTGCATTTCCAGTCGCTCGGTCACATGGAGGCGGATTCCTACCTGCCGGTGCCGGACGACTATCTCAGTGAACTCGACGACTATCTGGAGCACCTGCGGGCGCTGAAAGAATCACTGGAGATACCGGTCATCGCCAGCCTCAACGGCATCTCCGACGACGGCTGGCTGGAATTCGCCCGCGAGATCGCCGCGGCCGGGGCCGATGCGCTGGAACTCAACGTCTATTACGTGGCGGCCGACCCCGAGGTCACGGGTGAGCAGGTGGAGGCACGCTACCTGGCGCTGCTGCGCCAGCTCAAAAGCGAGGTCGAGCTGCCCATCGCCATGAAACTCACCTCCCAGTTCTCCTCGGTGGCCAACATGGTGAAGCAACTGGAGCAGGGCGGCGCCGCCGGCGCGGTGCTGTTCAACCGTTTCTACCAGCCGGACATCGACCTGGAGACCCTGCGCGTCACGCCCAGGCTGCAGCTGTCCAGTCCCGCCGAGGCACTGCTGCGCATCCGCTGGATCGCGCTGCTGCGCAGCCGGGTCGGGCTTTCACTGGCCGCCACCGGCGGCCTGCACGACGCCGAGGGGATCATCAAGGCGCTGCTCGCCGGGGCCGATGCCACCTATCTGTGCAGCGTGCTGCTGCAACGGGGCCCGGGTTACCTCGCCACCCTGCAGCAAGAGGTCATCGACTGGCTGGAAACCCACGAATACGACTCGGTGAGGCAGATGCAGGGCAGCGTCAGCCAGGCCTGCGCCATCAACCCCGCGGCGTATGAACACGCCAACTACCTGGAGGTGCTGCAGAGCTTCAGCCATTATTCCTAGCAGCACGAACGGGATCCAGCATAAGCCCGAGGCCTTGGAACACGCCGTCGCATCCGGGCAGGGCATTCAGTTGCAACATCCTGTCAGCTACATAAATGCGTAACAGGCGAGAGCGCGCTTACTTGAAAAACTCTATTAGCCGGCGCAGGTTCTCGGTCTGCTGGTCCATCGACTCGGCCGCGGCGGCCGCCTGCTCGACCAGTGCCGCGTTTTGCTGGGTCATCTCGTCGATATGGGACACCGCCTCGTTGACCTGGTCGATGCCCGCCGCCTGCTCCTGACTGGCGGTGGATATCTCCGCCACCACATCGCTGACCTTGCCCACGGAGCCAACGATATCCTGCAGGGTATTGCCTGAGCCCACTACCAGGCGGGAGCCCTCTTCAACCTTCTCCACGCTGTCGTTGATCAGGCCCTTGATCTCCTTTGCCGCAACTGCGCTGCGCTGCGCCAGGTTGCGCACCTCGGAGGCCACCACCGCGAAGCCCCGGCCCTGCTCGCCGGCGCGGGCAGCCTCGACCGCCGCATTCAGGGCCAGCAGGTTGGTCTGAAAGGCGATTTCGTCGATGACGCCGATAATATCGGCAATCTTCTTGCTAGCAACCTCTATCTCACCCATGGCACCGACCGCGTCGCCCACCACGCTGCCGCCTTTCTCGGCCAGTTCGCGCGTCCCTGCTGAGAGCTGATCGGCCGCGCGTGCATTGTCGGCGGTCTGCTTGACCGTGCTGGCCAGCTGTTCGACGCTGGCGGCGGTTTGCTCCAGGGAAGTGGCCTGCTCCTCGGTACGGGTACTGAGGTCAAGATTGCCCTTGGATATCTCACTGGAGGCCGAACCAATGGTCTCGGCCGCCTCACGTATCTCCAGCACCATGTTCTGCAGATTCTCGGCACACCCGTGCACCGCGTCGCGTAATACGGCAAATTCACCGCTGTACTCGCCCGCCATGCGCTCCCCCAACTCACCCTGGGCCATGTGGGTCATCACCCGGGTGGTCTCCTTGAGAATGTTGTCCACGGTCAGCTGCAGCTGTTTCTGGGCGGTGATGTCGGTGGCGTACTTGACCACCTTGAATGGCCTGCCGTTGAGATCCCGGATCGGATTGTAGGAGGCCTGGATCCAGACCTCCTTTCCGCCCTTGCCGATGCGCCTGAACTCGGACACCGAGAATTCGCCTCGCCGCAATGCCTCCCAGAAGGCCTCGTACTCCGGGCTGTCACGAAGCGCAGGCTCGACAAACAGGCTGTGATGACGCCCCACGATCTCCTCCGCACGATAGCCCATCACACTGAGGAAGTTCTCATTGGCCTGACGGATGGTACCGTCCATGTCGAACTCGATCACCGCCTGGGACTTGGATATCGCCTGGATCTGACCCTCGTAATCGGCATTGCGCAATTTCTGCTCGGTCACGTCGGTGGCGAACTTGACCACCTTGCAGGGCCTGCCGGCCGCATCGCGAATCGGGTTGTAAGAGGCCAGGATCCAGACCTCCCGGCCACCCTTGCCGAGCCGCTTGAATTCACCGACCTGATGCTCGCCACGCCGGAGAGCCTCCCAGAAGGCCGCATACTCCGCACTTGCCTTGTAGGCCGGCTCGGCGAACATGCTGTGGTGCTGCCCACGGATCTCCGCCAGCGAATAACCCATCGCATCGAGGAAGTTTTGATTGGCGTCGAGGATGGTCCCGTCCAGCTCGAATTCGATGACCGCCTGGGTCCGCTTGATCGCTTCGAGCCATCCTGCCTCTTCCCCGCCGTGCTGTGCCGACATCTGTGTCACTGCTGTACTCATTCTGTTTCCCTCAACCCTGATTTGACATGCGCACGGCACCGGTCACGGAAGTCGGCTGATACTCGCGCCATGGCGGCCCACAACGGACGGCTCTGCCAGTGACATCGACCAGATCGGTGTTGTCTTTAGCTAAACCGCCCGAACCAGGGACGGCGTTGAGGAGAGGTGACTGCAGCAGCAGGCCGGGCCGTTGTATGCTCACCCCCTGTCGCAGGGTTTCCTCAAACCCGCAACATCGATGATTTTATTTTTCTCAAGGAGCCCCACGTGGCCAATCTCAAGGTCGGTGTCTACTTTGCGGAGAAGCTTACGGCTGCGCTCGCCAATACAAGATATATCAAGGCACCTTATGGAATTGGAATCTGCTGTATATGTAATTCGGGCGATACCACCACCAGGCGATTCCTTTCCACAACCTGCCAATCAGAACGTTCCGCTGTCAGCGGTTCCGACGCGATGATGACTGCCTCGGGATGTCTGACCGGCGCTGACATCCGATATTTTCCCTCGTGAATCTCGAACCGGTCACCACTGGATATATAAAGCGATGGTGGTGCGATATCCGGCGTTGAAACATAACGACTGGCAAGCACGCTGAAGCCATCGCTAACAGCGAAATTAAGATAGGAGGGCTCAGTGATGCCAGCCTGATCCTGCCATCCCCTGAGTTGTTGAATGGTCGCGAGGAATGCGTCGCGCAGGTCATCACTCGTGTAATCGTCGAGATGCCCGCCCAACTGGTTCAGGAAGACAGCAAAGGCGTGCTCGGAGTCAGTGGTGCCCTGAATAAAATCATAGTAATCGTCGTGCAGGGATTCACGCAGGGTACGCTTGATCCTGGGAAAGCCGGCTATCCTGCCATTGTGCATCCAAAGAAATTGCTCGTACTGGAATGGATGGCAGTTGAACTCGCTGACGAATGCCCCCTCAGAGGCGGCACGGACGTGTGCAAAGAAATGGGTCGAGCGGATCTTCTCCGAGAGTCGGAACAGATTACGGTTACTCCATGCCGGCTGAACACTGGTGAACACCGCCGGGACCGGATCGACCTCGGGCGCATACCAGCCCACGCCGAAGCCATCACCGTTGAGCGGTTCTTTCCGCTCCTTAGCCTGGTAGCTCTGCATAACCAGCGATTGCTCGGCCTTCAGCAGCAGGTCCGACATCAGCATCTCGCGACCCTTGTAGACGAGAAATCGACACATTACGCGGCCCTCATGTTGTCAATTATTCGGTCACAGTTCATTTCACGCCTGTCACGATTCATCCCCCGACCAGGGGCATTACTACAGGTCATTTACCTTGCCCTTGTGCAAGTCGGGACAGGTAACGTTCGGCTGCCGGATGCAATGGAATAGTGATGCCATCACGCGCTGTTCTCGGCGACAGTAGCGACACCCGCAGATTGTCCTTGGCAACCACAGAGACCGACTTAAACAGGCCGTCCAGTAACTGCTCCACCCGCTCATCCGCCAGGTCTGCCCGGACGATGAGCGTGGCGATCACGCCTAGGGTCTCGACAGGCATGTCCTGGCGGGGATAAGTATGCGCGGGTAGTATCGCCGGGCGGTAGCCGCCATAGTTCTCCTGCAAGACCTTTTGCACCTCGACCGGCACGGACAACAAGTGGGCCTCACCTCGGGCAAGCAGGGCCTGCAGGGCGCGGCCCGGGGCCTGCAGGGTTGCAAAGAAGGCATCTATCTCCCCCTCTCGCAATCCCTCTACAGCTGCATCCAGTCCGGACTCCCGTATCTCCTTGAAGTCCGGCAGCTTCATACCCGCCGCGTTGAGAATACGCAGCGCATCAACCCGGGTCCCTGACTCCGGCAGACCCAGGTCAATTCGCTTTCCCCTGAGCGCCTCAAGGCTATCGATACTGCTATTGCTGGCAACTACGATCTGTATGTATTCCGGAAACAGTGCCGTCACCGCACGAAGCTCTGACAGACGCCCCTGTTGCCGAAACAGCCCTTCGCCTGCCAGCGCGAGGGCGGTGATGTTGCTCTGCGCAATAGCAACATCCACTCCGCCCGACTGGATCAATTGGCAATTTTCGACACTGCCCTGTGTCTGATAGTTGCGAACCTGAAAACCCAGGCTGACGGCATGTTCCTCGAGTGCCTTCATGTAGAGATAGTAGGCACCATTCGAGGGCCCACTCGCGGCACTGAATATCTTGGCCTGCTGGTCCAATGCACGTTCGATCTGCTTGACCGCCCGCGTTAGCTCCTTGGTGATAATCGCCTGCTCGGTGCCGCCATGACGTATCGCCGAATGCTCGGCGAGCGCATTAAGCCGTGCAATGAGACGCTGCGCCTCCGCCGCTGTTTCTGCCGACTTCGCCTTGTATTGGGTGGTCGGCAGTGCCCGCCACACGCCCTGCCGCAGCGCGTATACGCGACTGCCGTGCACACGCAGGATGTCGTTCGCGTTATTGCCACCAGGGCGGATGCCGTCAATGCCCTTCTCAGTGGCACCGAGCAGATAGGCGATGGAGGCGGCATTGAGGCCGTCCCATCGCGTCAGGTCAAACGCCTTGCGGAAACGCAACTGGACATTGAAATACACGGTCATGCGCTGATCGCCAGTCGTTTTGTCCTTGTATCGCGTACTACCCAGGCGACGCAACGATGCGATTTCGAACAGGTCCTGCTTGAATTCCTTGTCCAGCAGCTCGGCGATCTCGGCGCGCAGTACATCCGGCTGGGGTTCACGATCACAGCCCCCTGACAGCAGCGCCAGGAGCACGATGAAAAAGACCATAATCAGACGTTTAGAAGCCATGGATAGGCAGACTCAGGAAACCCTGGATGACCAGGGCGTTGAGCAGGTCGATGAAGAAGGCGCCAATCATAGGCACAACGATGAAGGCCAGTGGGGAGGCGCCGTAGCGCTCCGTCACTGCCTGCATGTTGGCGATGGCTGTGGGCGTCGCCCCCATGCAAAAACCGCAGTGCCCTGCTGCCATGACTGCCGCGTCATAGTTTGCACCCAGTGCTCGGAAAGTCACGAAGGTTGCGAAGGCAGCCGTGCCAATGGTCTGCACCAGCAGGATCAGCAGCAGTGGGCCAGCAAGGTCAAGCAACTCCCACAGCCTGAGTCCCATAAAAGTGAAGGCGAGAGCCAGCCACAGGACAAGGGTACTCAGAAGATTCAGACTCTCCTCGTTGACCCGGTAAAGCCCACGTATCCCCAAGAGGTTACGCAGCAATACGCCGGTAAACAGCGCCCAGATAAAGTTGGGCAGTTTCACTGCGGCATCCTTGAACAGATCATACAGCGCGTTCCCTACCACGACCCCGACTACGATCAGGAACAGGGTTATGAGTACCGGCCCCGCCTGAATGATATCCACCGGCTCTGCGGGAGAAACGGTCTCCGTCTGCCCGCCATCCTCCGGGTGAAGACCGTAACGGGTGATGAGGAACTGACTGACCGGCCCTCCCAGCAGTCCGCCGATAACAAGACCAAAGGTCGCGCTCGCCACCGCCAGCTCCAGCGCACCCGACAGGTTCTGCACCTCGACGAATCGTTCGGCCCAGGCCGCACCCGTGCCGTGTCCGCCTGACAAGGTGATGGAACCGGCAATCAGACCGATCGCCGGGTGTAGATCGAGCAGATAAGCCATACCAGTGCCGATGGCATCCTGGACCACCAGGAACACAGCCACCACCACCAGGAAAATGGCCAGGCTGATGCCCCCGCGCTTCAACCGTCCGAGATCTGCCGTCAGGCCGACAGCAGCGAAAAAGGCCAGCATCAGGAAGCCACGCAGATCGGTGTCGAAACTCAGCCTGACATCGGTCCGGGTCTGCAGGAACGCCATCAGGCCGGCAAACACCAGTCCACCGACCACTGGCACCGGGATATTGTACTGACGCAGCGGAGAAATCCGCGCGACCAGGAACTGGCCTACGAAAAGAAGGCCTATGGCAACCAGGAGGCTGCTCAGACTGTCCAGTGCGAAATTCAAATGCACCCCTTCATCTGTTCAGTGACGCCAGTACCTTTCGACAGACAGGTTACCAGTGAACCGCAATATGCATGGTGTCGCAAACCTGTTGACCCGAGGCTTGCGAGTGCCAACGTCAACGACATGGGTGGTTGCCTTGCCGACCGGTGAATTTCGCAAACTGGCTCCGACAACGGGCAACACAAATTCCCAGCGATGTCCGCAGCGGAGTATGTAACATCGGGTACAGCCGCGCTCCTGACAACCGTTGACAGGGTCGGTGTCGATAATACGGCCAGCGCAACACGATGAACTGCCAGGACCACCACCCGGTTATTCTCCTGCACCTTGTTGTACAGTCATGGGCTCATCCGCCCTGATGTACGACGGGAAAGGCCCAGGCGAAATGGCGCGAGATCCAGGCCATCAGCATGGCGCGTCTCGCTGCAGGCCACCCCATGATACCCGGCATGCCGGCACGTCAGATCACCAGTGAGAAGAGGCGGGCATCAGCGGGGACAATAGCCAGCACCCTGGTGACTAGCGGGCGGACCATCACGCCACTGCCATCGCTGGCGGCGGCGGCGATGAGGGAGTCGTGAGAAATTCGCTGGAATGGTCAAAATCCGTATCCGATGCACTGTATCCTGTGCATCGCAGCAGAGAATGGTGTCGGCGGATGGCCTTGTATTATTAGCACATCAACCGATCGGCTGGCCGAGGTCTCTTGTTGCTTTTGACCTGTTATTCTTTCTTATTCTCAAGGAGCCCCACGTGGCCAATCTCAAGGTCGGTGTCTTCGTCGACGCCGAAAACATCAAGTACAACGGCGGCTACAACATGCGCTATGACGTGCTGCGACATTTCGCCACCCGCAACGACGACGAGCTGCTGCGTCTCAATGCCTACATCGCCTTCGACCCGGAACGCACCAGGGAAGACCCGGATTACGCCCGCAAGGCCTACGCCTACCAGAACTCGCTGCGCGACTTCGGCTGGAAGGTGATCGTCAAGAACGCCAAGCGCTACACGGATGAGTTCGGCAACACCAACACCAAGGCCAACTCGGACCTGGAACTGGCGGTGGACGCGCTGCTGCAGGGCGAGAACCTGGATTCGATCCTGCTGCTCAGTGGCGATGGTGACTTCCTGCCGCTGGTCACCGCCTTGCAGAACCGTGGCTGCCGGGTGGAACTGCTGGCATTCAACAACGTGTCGAAGGAGCTGACCCGGCAGGTTGACGCGTATTACTCGGGCTTCCTCATCCCCGACCTGGTGCCCATCAGCTACGAGCCGCGCAACGAATGGGGCAAACCCGGTTCCTGCGTACGCGGCTATTGCACCAAGTGGTTCCCCGACAAGGGTTATGGTTTTCTCAATTTCATCCGTGAGATCAACGGCAACCTGTGGATCACCGACAGCCGCAACCCGGACTCACCCTGGGAGAGCGTGTTCTGCCATGTCAACGAGCTGTCCGACGAGGTCAAAGCGGAGGATCTGATGAACCGTGACACCCTCGTCGAGTTCTATGTGCAGGAGAGCGGCCAGAAAGAGGACGGCCTGGTGGCGCAGAACGTGCGGCCGGTGCAGTTGTTCACCCGCTGAGGCCGTCTAGGAGCCCAGCATCTGCACCCGGTATTCCCGCAGGCTGCTGCCCGGCTGACGCAGGATGTCACCGACATGGCTGTCGAAGTGGCCACGTGCACGGTCGGCGAAATACAGCCTGAGGGTCTCGCCGATCACCGGAAAGGCCAGTTCGTCCCAGGGGATCTGCTGCTCGCTGAACAGCTTCACCTCGAGGCTTTCCTCGCCCGGCGCGAAATCGAGATCGAGCAGGCGGGCGCGGAACAGCATGTAGATCTGGCTGATGTGGGGCATGTTGAAGGTGGCAAACAGCGACAGCAGCTCGACCCGCGCATTGGCCTCCTCCAGGGTCTCGCGCAGTGCGCCCTGCTGCGCGCTCTCGCCGTTTTCGAGGAAACCGGCCGGCAATGTCCAGTAGCCATAACGCGGTTTGATGGCGCGCCGGCACAGCAGCACCTTGTCCTCCCACTCGGCGATGCAACCGGTCACCACATTCGGATTCTGATAGTGGATGGTGCCGCAGGCATCACAGACATGACGCTCACGATTGTCGCCCTCGGGGATGGCGAGCTGGACCGGCCCGCCGCATTGGCTGCAGTATTTCATCGTCACTCCTTGAGCGGGATTCTAACCCCGAATGCCGTCCAGGATGTGGGGGCAAACACACACCGCGATGTTCTAAGCTGTTGGCAGACACTCAGCGCCACGTTTGGCCGTGATTTTCCATCATGGAGCCCCGCAATGGACGACATCGACACCAGCGCCCTCGCCCTTGCCGGCGACAACGGCAGCAGCCACGCCGAAGCCCCGCTGGCCCGTAGCCGTCCGCGGGCCCTGTCCAGCAGGCTGGAGGATGCGGACTGATGCACGCCGCCACCCACTGCTACACGGTGCGTCTGCTCAACCCGGTGCTGGGCGTGGTGCAGGTGCTGGCCATCGAGGGTGCCCGCGCCCTCAGCCAGGATGGCCGGTGGTGGGAGATCCAGGTACTGGCCGAGCGACCCGATCACACCTGGGGCAGCCTCAACCCGGGTGGCGGCATCCGGCAGTTCTTCCGCTTCGGCAACTGGCACCCCCGGCAGGGTCTGCGCCGGGTGCCGGCCAATCCGGTGCTGGACATCGGCGCCATGCAGGCCGCCAGCAGCCGCCTGGTCACTGCCCTGCAGGACCATCTCGAAGAGGTGCCATTCCCCCAGGAGGACCGCTACGAATGCTGGTTGCTGGACCGCCGGGAGCGGCCGCTGGCCCTGCTGGCCAGCACCACCGACAGCGCCCTGATGAGCGACATCCGGCCCGGCCACTGGCAGGCCGCGCCGCTGGGTGAGTCGGGCTTCGTCTCCCCGACCCTGGATGCCCGCGGTATCCCCGCCAACGACGGCCACAACCCCCGTCGCCATGCCCACGAACTGGAAAGCCTGGTACGCAAGGCATCGGCCGGCAGTCGCCGCTGGTTTGTGCGCGAC
>JANTHH010000080.1 GCA_024762485.1 Chromatiales bacterium | reverse complement strand
TAAGCCTTTCACGCACCGAGCCGGGAATCCGATCCATGTACCGCGTCATGCCCAAGACCGACCGACTGCCCCATGCCCTGTACCGGGCCGAGCAGGTGCGTGCACTGGATCGCGCGGTGATCGAGGACTTCGGCATCCCCGGCGAGGTCCTGATGGCGCGGGCGGGTGCTGCCGCCTTCGCCCTGCTGCGCGACCATTGGCCCGAGGCGCACGATATCACCGTGCTGGCCGGGGTCGGCAACAACGCCGGCGACGGCTTCGTGCTGGCGCGTCTGGCCCTTGAGGCGGGGCTGACGGTGCGGGTGCTGCAGCTGGGTGATCGCGAAAAACTCGCCGGAGATGCCCGCCTCAATGCCGGGCGTTACCAGGATGCGGGTGGTGACTGGCGGCCCTGCGATGAGCTGCCGTCACGCACCGACGTGATCGTCGATGGGATCTTCGGCACCGGCCTGTCGCGCGAGGTGAGCGGTGCCTGGGCAGCGGTCATCCAGGCAATCAACCGCCATCCCGCGCCGGTACTGGCGCTGGATATCCCCTCCGGCCTGCAGGCCGATACCGGCGTGGCGCTGGGTGTGGCGGTGCAGGCGGCTGTCACCCTCAGCTTCATTGGCCTCAAGCAGGGCATGTTCACCGCTGATGGTCCCGACTGTTGTGGCGAGGTGTTTTTTGATGCCCTGGCGGTGCCTGCCAGGGTTTATGCCCGGCAGATACTCTCGGCGCGGCGGCTCGACTGGGCCAAGCAGCGGGAATTCCTCGCACCGCGTCCGCGCACCGCGCACAAGGGCGACTTCGGCCATGTGCTGGTAGTCGGCGGGAATCACGGCATGGGGGGTGCCGCACGCCTGGCCGCAGAGGCCGCACTGCGTGCTGGCGCAGGGTTGGTCAGCCTGGCGACCCGTACGGAACACGTCGGCGCGGTGTTGGCGGCGCGGCCGGAGATCATGGTCCATGGCATCGACGAGCCGGGGCAGCTGGATGACCTGATCACTCGCTGCAGTGTCATTGCCATCGGTCCGGGGTTGGGCCGTGATGCCTGGGGGCGGGCGCTGTGGCAGCGTGTGCTGGATGCCGACCGGCCACTGGTGGTGGATGCCGACGCACTGAACCTGTTGGCCGAGGCGCCGGTGCGTCGTCACAACTGGATACTCACACCGCATCCCGGCGAAGCGGCACGGCTGCTGGCACAGGAGACGGCCGGGATCGGTCGTGACCGCTTCGCCGCGGTGGCGGCGCTGGTGGCGCGTTACGGCGGCGTGGCGGTGCTCAAGGGTGCCGGCAGTCTGGTGCAGGGCGAGGGCGAGCGCCCGCCGGCGGTATGCTGCGACGGCAACCCGGGCATGGCCAGCGGCGGCATGGGTGACGTGCTGACCGGCGTCGTCGGTGGGATGATCGCCCAGGGCTTCGAACTGGAGCAGGCAGCGGCCATGGCGGTGTGCCTGCACGGCGCGGCGGGCGATGCCGCCGCGGCCCGCGGGGGCGAGCGCGGATTGCTCGCCAGTGACCTGCTGCCCGAGCTTCACCACCTGGTGAATCCCGATGACTGAGCGGGAGATATTCCTGCCGGACGAGACGGCGCAGCAGGCCTTCGGCACTGCCCTGGCGGCGGCCTGCCCGCGCCGTGCGCTGATCTTCCTGCGCGGTGACCTGGGGGCCGGCAAGACCACCCTGGTGCGCGGTTTCCTGCGCGGCCGGGGCCACCAGGGCGCGGTGCGCAGCCCCACCTACACCCTGATCGAGCCCTATGAGCTGGCCGATGGCAATGTCTATCACCTGGACCTGTATCGCCTCGGCGATCCGGAGGAGCTGGAATATCTCGGTCTGCGCGACATGCTGGCGGAGGAGGCCGTGCTGCTGATCGAATGGCCAGAGCGCGGCGAGGGCTGGCTGCCAAAGGCGGACATGGTGATTGAACTGGACCATCTGGTGGAAGGTCGAACCCTGCGATTGCGTGCGGATTCCGCGTGTGGAGAGGCCATTCTCGCTCGTCTGCCGGCGCCCTTTGCGGCCGCTTGAGCAGCCAGAGCGTGCCGGGCCGCAGATTTCTTAAGTCAGCTCATTAAGAAGTCTCTCTTATCTCCTAGATTTTATTGATTATTTTCACTCCTGTGCTATTGTCGAATCAGAGAGTGACAGAAGGATGAACGTTGGGGGACGTCATGCGTGCTGTTCTGGCCTTGATTTTACTGTCGGTTTCGCTGCCCATCGGGGCGGCGCAGGTCACGGTGGAGGGTGTGCGTCTGTGGACGGCGCCGGACCATACCCGCCTGGTATTCGATGTCTCCGGGCCGGTGGATCACGAGTTGTTCACGCTCAAGGCCCCGGAGCGGCTGGTGATCGACCTCGCCAAGGCCCGGCCGGACGCCTCGCTGGACACCACCAGCCTGCACGATCGTCACCTGCACGGGGTGCGCTACGCCAACCGCAAGGGCGGTGACCTGCGGCTGGTGCTCGATCTCAAGCAGTCGGTGCGTCCCAAGAGCTTTCTGCTCAAGCCCAACGGTCCCTATGGCCATCGCCTGGTGCTCGATCTCTATGACGTGGAGTCGGGTAACTCCAAACCCACGGTCAAGACCGTGGCGGACAGCGGCCGGCCGCGCGACGTCATCGTCGCCATCGATGCCGGTCATGGCGGCGAGGATTCGGGTGCCATTGGAAAAACCTACCGTACCTACGAAAAAGACGTGGTGCTCGCGGTTGCCAAGCGGCTGGCCAGGCTGATCGATGCCCAGTCGGGGATGAAGGCCGTGCTGGTGCGCAAGGGTGACTACTTCATCCCCCTGCGCAAGCGCATGGAAATCGCTCGCAAGCAGCGGGCAGACCTGTTCGTATCGATTCATGCCGACGCCTTTCATGACCGCCGGGTCCGGGGATCTTCGGTGTACGTGCTGTCACGCCGAGGCGCGTCCAGCGAGGCGGCCCGCTGGCTGGCGGAGAGTGAAAACTCTGCCGATCTGGTGGGTGGCGTGAGCCTGGACGACAAGGATGACGTGCTTGCCTCGGTGCTGCTCGATCTCTCCCAGTCAGCCACCCGGCAGATGAGTGTCGAGGTCGCCAGCGACGTCTACCGCGAACTCAAGCGACACGGCAAGGTGCATGGCCGCAAGGTTCAGCAGGCGGGCTTCGCCGTGTTGAAATCACCGGACATCCCTTCGATGCTGGTGGAGACCGCCTTTATTTCCAATCCGACCGAGGAGCGCAACCTGCGCAACCCGAAATACCAGGAGAGTCTCGCCAGGGCCCTGTTGCGCGGGGTGCAGGGTTATTTCAAGAAAGCCCCGCCACCCGGGACCCTGCTGGCCTCCCTGCAGCAGCAGGACGAGCGTGAACACGTGATCGCCCCCGGCGACACCCTCTCCACCATCGCCCAGAACTACCGCATCAGCCTGCTCGAACTGAAGCGCGAGAACCGCCTCAAGGGTGATGTCATCCGCGTTGGCCAGGTATTGCGCATCCCCAATTCCTGAGTCTGCGGCTGCCGCGCCGCCGGCGGACTGAGCGGCGGTTATGGCAGAATGTGCGCATGGTCCAGCGCATTCATGCCTTACCCCCCCTGCTCGTCAACCAGATCGCCGCCGGCGAGGTGGTCGAGCGTCCTGCATCGGTAATCAAGGAGCTGGTGGAAAACAGCCTCGATGCCGGCGCCGGCCATATCGACGTGGAGGTCGAGCAGGGTGGGGTCAAGCGGATGCGCATCCGCGATGATGGCCTCGGCATCGCCAGGGATGAGCTGGCACTGGCATTGTCACGCCACGCCACCAGCAAGGTCTCCAGCCTGGAAGATCTGGAGCGTATCGCCAGCATGGGATTTCGCGGCGAGGCGCTGCCCAGCATCGCCTCGGTATCGCGCCTGACCCTGACATCGCGTGAACAAGGGGCGGAGCAGGCCTGGCAGTTGGCAGGGCAGGCGGACGAGCCGGTCCCCGCCGCCCATCCGCCGGGCACCACCGTCGAGGTGCGCGACCTGTTCTTCAACACCCCCGCGCGACGCAAGTTCCTGCGTACCGACAAGACCGAGTTCAACCATGTCGAGCAGACCCTGCGCCGCCTTGCGCTGGCCCGCTTCGATGTCGGCTTTGCCCTTCGGCACAACGGCCGGGAGGTGTTCAGCAGTCGCGCCGCGGATGATGTGCGCAGCCGCGAGCGGCGGGTGTCGGCGCTGCTCGGTCAGCCCTTCCTGGACAACGCGCTGGTGTTCGAGCATGCCGCCGCCGGCCTGCGGCTGCATGGCTGGGTGGCGCAGCCGACGTTCTCGCGCAGCCAGGCCGACATGCAGCATTTCTATGTCAACGGCCGCATGGTGCGGGACAAGCTGGTGACCCATGCCGTGCGCCAGGCTTTTCAGGACGTCTTGTTCCATGGCCGCCACCCGGCCTACCTGGTCTATCTCGAACTCGACCCGGTACTGGTGGACGTCAATGTCCATCCGACCAAGCACGAGGTGCGGTTCCGCGAGGGCCGGCTGGTGCATGACTTCATCTTCCGCACCCTGCACAAGGTGCTGGCGGAAGTGCGCCCGGCGGACCAGCTGGCCGAGACGCTGTCGCCCTCTGCTACGCCGGGTGTCAGCCAGCCGGCAGCCACGCCGCCTGCACAGCCGTATCAACGACCTATGGGGCTTGGTGTGCAGGAGTCACGGCCGGATTACGTCGCTGCCAGCCTGGACTGGCAGCAACCGGCCGCCACCACCGTGCCGGCAGTGCAGCCCGCGGCCGGCACGGTTGCCAAAAGCGCGGCCGCGGACATCCCGCCGCTGGGCTATGCCCTGGCGCAACTGCACGGCGTCTATGTGCTGGCGCAGAATGCCCAGGGACTGGTGCTGGTGGACATGCACGCCGCTCACGAACGCATCACCTACGAGCGTTTCAAGCAGGCCCGGGCGGGGCAGGGCATCCGCAGCCAGCCACTGCTGGTGCCGGTATCGGTGAAGGTGAGCCGGCGTGAGGCCGAGCAGGCAGAATCGCAGCGCGAGACCTTCGATGAACTGGGCATGACGGTCGACCGGCTGGACGAGGAGACCCTGGTGGTGCGCGCCATCCCCGTGCTGCTGCAGGGGGCGGATGCCGAACGCCTGCTGCGGGACGTGCTGTCGGATCTGGCGGTGCACGGCAGCAGCACCCGCATCAGCGAGGCCATCAACACGGTGCTCGGCACCCTGGCATGCCACGGCTCGGTGCGTGCCAATCGCCGGCTGGGCATCGAGGAGATGAACGCCTTGCTGCGCGACATCGAACGTACTGAGCGCAGTGGGCAGTGCAACCACGGGCGTCCCACCTGGACGCAGCTGACCATGGCCGAACTGGACAAGCTGTTCCTGCGCGGCCGCTGATGCCAATGTCGTCCGCCACGGATCTGCCACCGGCCATCCTGCTGATGGGTCCCACCGCCTCGGGCAAGACCGAGCTGGCGGTGGAGCTGGCCGCGCGACTGCCGGTGGAGCTGGTCAGCGTCGATTCGGCGCTGGTCTACCGCGGCATGGACATCGGCACCGCCAAGCCCGACGCCGATACCCTGGCGCGGGCGCCTCACCGGCTCATCGATATCTGCGATCCGACGGAGAGCTACTCGGCGGCCCGCTTCCGTGACGATGCACTGCGGGAGATGGGCGAGATCACCGCTGCCGGGCGCATCCCCTTGCTGGTCGGCGGCACCATGCTCTATTTCCGGGCCCTGCAGCAGGGACTGGCGCAGATGCCGGCAGCGGATCCGTTGCTGCGCAAGCGCCTGGAGAAGGAGATGGCCGGGTCCGGGCTGGCCGCGTTGCACCGGCGGCTGGGTGAGGTCGACCCGGCGTCGGCAGCCCGCATCCATCCAAACGATCCCCAGCGCACACTGCGGGCACTCGAGGTGTGGGAGCTGACAGGGACGCCGCTCAGTGAGCTGCAGTCACAAGCGGCCGGGCGCCAGGCATTCCCCTACCGGGCAATCAAACTGGTTCGCGCCCCGGCGAGCCGCGAAATCCTGCGCGAGCGGATTGCCCGACGCTTCCTGCAGATGCTGGAACAGGGCTTCGAGGCGGAGGTGCGTAACCTCTGGTCGCGGGGCGATCTGAGTGCGGACCTGCCCGCGATGCGTGCGGTCGGTTACCGCCAGCTGCTGGGGTATATCGAAGGACACTACAGCCACGATGAAATGGTATCGAAGGGCATCACTGCCACTCGGCAACTGGCCAAGCGGCAGATGACCTGGCTGCGATCGGAAGCGGACTGCCATTGGCTGGACGAAGGCGGCGATGTTATCGAACAAGCGATGAAATTCCTGACATAGTGCACGAACTGAGCCGAATCCCGGGATTGGGTGCTGTGCTATAGTTTAATTCGTCCACCCGAAAGACTTGGCAGTAGCAAAAATTTGGCGGTCGTTTTTTTACCGCACTCGAATTACAAATGGCTTAAGGAGCATAAGAAATGTCAAAGGGGCAGAGTCTTCAAGACCCTTTTCTCAATACCCTGCGCAAGGAGCGCGTGCCGGTCTCCATCTTCCTGGTCAACGGTATCAAGTTGCAGGGCACCGTCGAATCCTTCGACCAGTTCGTGGTCCTGCTGAAGAACAGTGTCAGCCAGATGGTCTACAAGCATGCAATCTCCACGGTGGTGCCATCACGCAACGTGCGTGTACAGCAACCCCATGGTGAAGAAGGCGAGACCCCGCCCGGTAACGCCTGACCTGCCTGTTGCCGTAATTTAAGAGGTCCGGCTGGTGGTTTTCCAGCCGGACCTTTTGCCTTCCTGGGGGCGCGCCCCTGCAAACCATTCACACCGGATGCATCAGATAGTTACCAGCGATGTTTGAACGTCCACAAGCCGGTGAACGGGCGCTACTGGTGCACGTCAACACCCAGGGTCCGGCCGACCCCGACGAATTGAGCGAATTCAGCGAACTCGCGCGCTCGGCGGGTGCCCAGATCATTCGCCTGGAGACCCTGAGTCGGCGCTCACCGGACCCCGGCCTGTTCGTCGGGCGGGGCAAGGCGGAGGAACTGCGAGGGCTGGTGGAGAGCGAGGAGATCGACCTGGTGATCTTCGACAATGAACTGAGCCCCAGCCAGGAGCGCAACCTGGAGGCGCTGTTCCAGTGCCGGGTGCTCGACCGCACCGGCCTGATCCTCGACATCTTCGCGCAGCGGGCCCGTTCCTTCGAGGGCAAGCTGCAGGTGGAACTGGCCCAGCTGCGCCATCTCTCCACCCGCCTGGTGCGTGGCTGGACCCACCTGGAGCGGCAGAAGGGTGGCATCGGTCTGCGCGGACCCGGCGAGACCCAGCTGGAGACGGACCGGCGGCTGCTCAACAATCGCATCGACCAGATTCGCCGCCGCCTGGCGAGGGTAGACAGCCAGCGCGAACAGGGGCGTCGGGCCCGCCACCGCGCCGAGGTGCCCACCGTCTCCCTGGTCGGCTACACCAATGCCGGGAAGTCGACCCTGTTCAACCGTCTGACCGCCGCCCACGTGTATGCCAGGGACCAGCTGTTCGCGACCCTGGACCCGACGCTGCGGCGTGCCGAACTGCCCGACGGCAGCCACCTGATCCTAGCTGACACCGTGGGTTTCATCTCCAGGCTGCCCCACGAGCTGGTGGCCGCATTCAAGTCGACCCTGCAGGAGACCGTGGAGGCCGACATGCTGCTGCACGTGGTGGATGCCGCCAGCCACCGGCGGGCGGAGAATATTGCCGAGGTAGAGGACGTGCTGAGTCAGATCGGCGCAGGCGAGCTGCCGCGCATCGAGGTCTACAACAAGATCGATCTGATCGAAGGTGCCGCGCCAAAGGTCGAGCGTGATGAAGCGGGACAGGTGACACGTGTCTGGCTATCGGCCAGTACCGGCGAGGGTTGCGAGCTGTTGCTCGAAGCGCTGGCAGACTACTTCCACATCGAGGTATTCCGGCGTGAGATCACCCTCTCTCCCGCCGAGGGCCGACTCCATGCCTTGCTCTATGCCGAGGGCAAGGTGGTGAACGAGACGGTCACCGAAGAGGGTGGCTGGCGCCTGGAGGTGGTGCTGACGCGGCGTGAATACCAGCAGCTGCGCAAGCAGGAGCCGCGCCTAGCCGAGCTGCTGGCGGACCTGCCGGGTGGAGATGACTGGTAGGGGCCGCGCGGTCCGGGCATGCGGGGTATGTCAGTCCGCCGCGTGCAGTTGCGCCGCCTGCAGCGTGTTCTCCAGCAACGTGGCCACGGTCATCGGCCCGACACCGCCGGGTACCGGGGTGATCCAGTCGGCCTTTGCGGCACAGCCTTCGTAGTCCACGTCCCCGCACAGGGTGCCGTCTTCCAGTCGGTTGATGCCCACGTCGATCACAATTGCGCCGGGCTTGATCCAGTCCCCCTTGACGAAGCGCGGCACCCCCACCGCGGCGACCACGATGTCGGCGTTGCGCACCTTGTCTTCCAGGTCGCGGGTCTTGCTGTGGCAGACAGTGATGGTGCAGCGGGCCATCAGCAGCTCGAGGGCCATCGGCCGGCCGACGATGTTCGACTGGCCGATGATCACCGCATCCTTGCCCACCAGGTCCACACCGGTGCGGGAGAGCATGGTCATCACGCCCTTGGGGGTGCACGGGCGCAGCAGCGGCATGCGCAGGGCGAGCCGGCCGACATTGTAGGGGTGGAATCCGTCGACGTCCTTGGTGGGCAGGATGCGCTCGGTGACCGTCTCCTCGTCGATCTGCGGCGGCAGCGGCAGCTGCACCAGGATGCCGTCCACGTCATCGCGCATGTTCAACTCGTCGATCAGGTCGAGCAACCTGGCCTGGCTGGTGTCCGCGGACATCTCGATGAGTTCGGAATGGAAGCCGACCTGTTCGCAGGCGTTGCGCTTGTTGCGCACATAGACCTGCGAGGCGGGGTTTTCACCCACCAGCACGACGACCAGCCCCGGGGCGCGATGACCGGCCTGCCTGAGTTCGTCGACACGGTTTTTCACCTGTGTGCGGATGTCTGCGGAAATGGCCTTGCCGTCCAGTATCTGTGCACTCATGTTCGCCCTTGGAGCCTGTCCTGGGATGGGAAAAGCGGGCATGATACCGCGCGTCGGGACGCGCTCATAGTTGATTGACGACCCGCCAGCGGGCGCGTATTATTCGCCTCCTTCGCCTGAGGCGGGGAGCGTTTCGGGGTATAGCGCAGTCTGGTAGCGCGCCTGCTTTGGGAGCAGGATGTCGGGAGTTCGAATCTCTCTACCCCGACCAGTTAAAATTCTGCGTTCGAACGCATAGAATTGATAGAACATGCGCCCGTAGCTCAATCGGATAGAGCATCGGCCTTCTAAGCCGAGGGTTGCAGGTTCGAGTCCTGCCGGGCGCGCCAGATTATTGGTGCGGCCAGCACGGAACATCACCAGTCAATGGTGGGTGTAGCTCAGTTGGTAGAGCCCCGGATTGTGATTCCGGTCGTCGTGGGTTCGAGTCCCATCATCCACCCCAATAGCCAGGGAAACCGCAGTCGACCCCCAGGGGCGCTGCGGTTTTTTTGTTCCCGATGGGCCTGCCCTGAGGGCCAGTTCGCGCTAGAATCGCGCCAGATTTCGATTTGCTGCCGGAGAATCCCGCCATGTTCAAGAAGTCCATGACCCTCGAGGGCTACGATGACGAGCTCTACAACGCGATCCAGGGCGAGGAACGTCGCCAGGAGGAACACATCGAGTTGATCGCCTCGGAGAACTACACCAGTCCGCGCGTCATGGAGGCACAGGGCAGTGTGCTGACCAACAAGTATGCCGAGGGCTACCCAGGCAAACGTTATTATGGTGGTTGCGAGTATGTGGACATCGCCGAGCAGCTGGCCATTGATCGCGCCAAGGCGTTGTTCGGTGCCGATTATGCCAACGTGCAGCCGCATTCCGGTTCGCAGGCCAATGCCGCCGTCTACATGGCCCTGTGTCAACCCGGTGACACCATCCTCGGCATGGCCCTGGCCCACGGCGGCCACCTGACCCACGGCGCCAAGCCCAACTTCTCCGGCAAGATCTACAACGCGCTGCAGTACGGGCTGGATGCCGCGACCGGTGAGATCGACTACCAGGAAGTCGAGGCATTGGCACGCGAGCACAAGCCGAAGATGATCGTGGCCGGTTTTTCCGCCTATTCCCAGGTGGTCGACTGGCACCGTTTCCGCGCCATCGCCGACGAGGTCGGTGCCTACCTGTTCGTCGACATGGCCCATGTCGCCGGCCTGGTGGCGGCGGGCCACTATCCCAGCCCGGTGCAGATCGCCGATGTCACCACCACCACCACGCACAAGACCCTGCGCGGACCGCGCGGCGGCCTGATCCTCGCCAAGTCCAACCCGGACCTGGAGAAGAGGCTCAACTCGCTGGTGTTCCCCGGCACCCAGGGCGGGCCACTGATGCACGTCATCGCCGCCAAGGCCGTGGCCTTCAAGGAGGCCATGGAGCCTGCTTTCAAGGATTACCAGAAGCAGGTCATCGTCAACGCCCAGACCATGGCCGAGGTGTTCCTCTCCCGCGGCTACGACGTGGTCTCCAAGGGCACCAAGGACCACCTGTTCCTGGTGTCCTTCATCGAGGCCGGGCTCACCGGCAAAGAGGTGGATGCCTGGCTCGGCAGTGCCAACATCACGGTCAATATGAACGCGGTGCCGAACGACCCGCAGTCGCCCTTCGTCACCTCGGGCATCCGTGTCGGCACCCCTGCCGCCACCACCCGCGGCTTCGGCGAGGGCGAGTGCCGTGAGCTCGCAGGCTGGATGTGCGACATCATCGATGCCCGCGGCGACAAGGCCGTGATCGATGAGGTCAGGGCCAAGGTCATGGATGTCTGTGCCAGGTTCCCGGTCTACGCCGACTGAACCTTCATGCGCTGTCCCTTCTGCGGAGCCCAGGACACCAAGGTCATCGATTCGCGTCTCTCCGGTGACGGCGACCAGGTGCGCCGGCGTCGCGAATGCATGGCCTGCAAGGAACGCTTCACCACTTACGAGACGGCGGAGCTGAGCCTGCCGCGGGTGATCAAGTCCGATGGACGGCGGGTCGCCTTCGATGGCCACAAGCTGTCGGCGGGCATGCGCCGGGCGCTGGAGAAGCGGCCGGTGAAAACCGAGGACATCGATGCCGCGGTCAACCGCATCACCCGCAGACTGATGTCATCCGGCGAGAGCGAGGTCTCATCCCGCCAGATCGGCGAACTGGTGATGGAGGA
>JANTHH010000079.1 GCA_024762485.1 Chromatiales bacterium | reverse complement strand
CCGCTCCTTGCGCTTGAGCGAGCCGCCGAGGGTGATCATGGCGGCGTCGGCGCAGACCGCGAAGGCGGCGCTCATCCACGCCAGCTGCTGGAAGTAACGCCTGCCCGGGCCGTTCACCGGCGCCTTGGCCAGGCGGCCGCGGGTGAGGCCGAGGAACAGGCTGCGCGCCAGGTTGCGGATGATCAGGCCGAGGTGGCCGAACAGGGCCTCGTCGAAGGCGCGCAGGCCGCGCTCGCGTACCGGGTCCTGCGCCGCCTCGAACTCGCGCAGCACCCACGGGTGGCAGCGGATGGCGCCCTGGCCGAAGATGATCATGCTGCGGGTGAGGATGTTGGCGCCCTCCACCGTGATGGCGATGGGGATGGCCTGGTAGGCGCGCCCCAGGAGGTTGGAGGGCCCCAGGCAGATGCCGCTGCCGCCCTGGATGTCCATGGCATCGTTGACCACCTGGCGGTAACGCTCGGTGAGGTGGTACTTGATGATGGCCGACAGCACCGAGGGCTTCTCGCCCAGGTCCAGCGCCGCCAGCGTCAGACCGCGTGCGGCCTCCATCTGGTAGGTGAGCCCGGCGATGCGCGACAGGGCCTCCTGCACGCCCTCGAACTCGCCGATGGCCAGGCCGAACTGCTTGCGCACCGCGGCGTAGGCGCCGGTATAGCGGCTGGCGGTCTTCGCCGCACCCACGCTCAGCGCCGGCAGCGACACCGCGCGCCCCTCGGCCAGGCATTCCACCAGCATGCGCCAGCCCTCGCCGATGTAGTGCTCGCCGCCGATCAGCTGACTGAGCGGGACGAACACGTCCTTGCCGCTGTTGGGTCCGTTCTGGAAGGGGATGTCGAGGGT
This sequence comes from Chromatiales bacterium, assembly GCA_024762485.1. GTDB lineage: Bacteria > Pseudomonadota > Gammaproteobacteria > Chromatiales > Chromatiaceae > JANTHH01. The sequence goes on along the minus strand of JANTHH010000079.1, from coordinate 10,396 downwards.
AATATGACGTTCGCCGATCGCCACCCCGGGGGTGTCGCGCGGCACCAGCGCCAGGGTGATGCCACGGTCCTCCTGCTCGCTCAGCAGGTGATCGGGGTCATGGAGCTTGAAGGCCAGGCCGATGAGCGTGGCCACCGGCCCCAGCGTGATATAGCGCTTGCGCCAGTTGAGCCGTACGCCGAGCACCTGCTCGCCCTGCCACTCGCCGTGGCAGACCACGCCGCTGTCGGGGATGGCGCCGGCGTCGCTGCCCGCGTCGGGTCCGGTGAGGGCGAAGCAGGGGATCTCTTCGCCTTGCGCCAGCCGCGGCAAATAGTGCTGTTTCTGCGCTGGGGTGCCGTAGCGCATCAGCAACTCGCCCGGCCCGAGGGAGTTGGGCACCATCACCGTCACCGCCGCGGTCACCGAGCGGCTGGCCAGTTTCATCACCACCTGGGAGTGGGCGTAGGCGGAAAAGCCCAGGCCGCCGTATTCCTTGGGGATGATCATGCCGAAGAAGCGCTGCGCGCGGATGTAGGCCCAGGCCTCGGGCGAGAGGTCCCGGTCGTGGTGGGTGATGCGCCAGTCGTCGGCCAGCCGGCACAGCGCCTCCACCGGGCCGTCGAGGAAGGCCTGCTCCTCGGCGCTGAGGCGGCTCGGCGGCAGCGACAGCAGCTGCGACCAGTCGGGACGGCCGCTGAACAGCTGGGCGTCCCACCACACGCTGCCCGCCTCCAGCGCGGTCTTCTCGGTGTCGGACATGGGCGGCATGACACGGCGGAACTGGCGCAGCAGCGGGCTGGTGATCCACCGGCAGCGCACCCTGGGCACCCCCAGCGCCACCACCAGCAGACCGCCGAGCAGCCAGGCCGGCAGCAGCAGCCAGCCGGACAGATCACTGCCCATCGACAGCCAGACCAGCCCCGCCAGCAGGGCACTCGCCCAGCCCAGCGCGCCGACCTCGCGGTAGGCCAGCACCCAGATCACGCCGATCACGATCAACAATGAGACCCACATGGCTCAGCCCTCCTCCCGCCGGTGCAGGAAATTGATATGCGACAGCCCGCCCTTGTCCGCGTGCGTGGCGGCAGGTGCCGTTGCAGGGGCCGCTCGCCGGGTCACAGGCGGGGAGAAATCCTCCGCCTCGTCGTTGTAGAGCACGTCCTCTTCCGACCAGGGCAGGCGGCGGTAGAGCGACAGGTCGCTGACCCCGAGGAAGGGATACTTGATGATGCTGAAATAGGGCGAGTAGTCGAAGTCGCGCGGTGCGAACAGTCGCGGGTTGCGCTTGAAAAAACGCAGGCTGCCATCGTCCGCGTGATCGATGAACGGCAGGATGGGGAAATCCACCTCGCCGAAGGCCTCCGCCAGCAGGGTGGAACAGACCACCCGGGTGGCGTCACCCGCATTGTGCTCGAACAGGCTGGAGCGCCAGCGCCGTGGCAGGAAGGTCCAGGGGAAGAAGAAGCGGGCCAGGTCGAGGATCTGCCGCACGTCGTAGGCCCAGCCGAGGTGTGCACTGGCATAGCCCACCACCTTCTGGGCGTCGGCATGGGCGAGTCCTTCCGGGCGGCAGATGCGCAGGTGGTGGCGCCGGTAGTGAGACAGCGGCGTGACGATGGTGCCCCTGCCCAGCAGGGCCTCGACCAGCAGCTGCTCTTCCGGATCGCCCTGGTAGTGGGCGGCCACACGCTGCCGCACCGCGGTGTCGCGGATGTCGTAGAGCCGGCCGACATAGAGCGCGGCATGGGTCCACGGGCTCTGGGTGGTGAGCCGGATGACATCCGCCACCCGGCTGCGGCCCTCGACGAGTACCACGTCGGCGGGACGCAACTCATAGCCGAGCCGATCGAAATCGCACGGCGGTACGGGCGGCGGTGGTCCTTCCCGGGTCAGCCAGTCCGTGGCCAGCCGCCCGAACCACCCCAAAAGGGAGGTCATCGCTGCCCACTCCTTACTAGCCTTTGCTACGAGTATAGACCGAGGAAAACGCTCGGCCTTTGCAGGGCACGATCGCTTTTCCCAAATGAATGAATTACTTACCGAACGGATCCGACCAGAGGGTGTCAGGGGGGGTTGTGGCAGCGAAAGATCTCTCCCTGCGGTCGAGATGACAAGGCATGGGGGCTATCGCGGCGTGGGGCCTCCATTGTCATCCCGACGAATCACCCGACCCTGTCATCTCGACACCTCCCCACCCCTGTCATCTCGACGCCCCACACTCGCCATCTCGATGCCTCTCCCTCTTGTCATCTCGACAAGCGCAGCGAGGAGAGATCTTCACGCCTCCCGCCAGCATCAACGCCCGGGGACGATCACCCCCTCACCACCTGCTAGGCTTCAGACATGATCCGCTGGACCGCCAAGATATTGTGGATGCTGCTCGGCTGGCTGGAGCTGGTGCTGACCACCCTGCCCCTGTACCTGCTCAGCTTCATCCCCGCACTGCATGGCCGTCCCTGCTACCGCCGGCTGTTCCGTCACTGGTGCCGGGTGTTCGTCCACGCCCTCGGCGTCGACCTGCGCCTGCACCAGCACCTCACCCGGCCGCTGCCGGAACGCTACCTGCTGATCGCCAACCATCCCTCGGCCTTCGAGGACATCGGCATACCCTCCCTGTTCGACGTCGACAACCTGGCCAAGATCGAGGTGAAAGACTGGTGGATCGCCGGCCGCATAAGCACCGCTGCGGGGACCCTGTTCGTGCAGCGCGAGGACAAGTCGTCACGCCAGGCAGCGGCACAGGCGATCGAGCAGGCACTGGCAACAGGACGTAACGTGGCGCTGTACCCGGAAGGCGGCGTGAAGGACATCCGCATCCATGAGCAGTTCCGTCATGGCGTGTTCGACATCTCCCTGCGTACCGGCATCCCCATCGTGCCGGTGTTCATCCACTACGAGGCCCAGTGGCAATTCCACTGGCATCCCGGGCAGAGCGTGGTCGAAAAGATGCTCGACTACATGACAGCCACCAACAACCGCGCCAACTTCCACGTCTACGATGCCTACAAGCCCACGGACTTTGCCAGCAAGCAGGAGTACTGCGATGTTGTTCACGCCCGTTATCTGGGCTGGCAAAGGCAGTACCTGGAATGAGGGCCGGCACAGCGCCCGCGCGGTCACAGCCCTGTTGCGGAAGAGGCACACGACGCCTGCAGGGATGAACGGCGCAGTGGGTGCCATTGATAACGCCGAACGGGCAAGCAAGTCACAAGACTGATGCCGGTGGACTGGGTCAAGGGCAGTGAAACGCGGCCACCCACATCTGGCTCGGACATGGTGCTTTATCCAATCCCGGCATCGACCGGACATCAACGATACAGATCGCTCGGGTGATCGACATCCAGGAGCACGCCGACATCCCCGGTGGGAAGCAATTCCAGCTCATGCGGGTGATTCGCCATCAGGTCCCGCGCGCCCCTGTCACCCCTCAGTTCCTGCAAGGCCTCTCGCCAGCATGCTGAAAAGCCCACCGGGTGACCGCGTCGCCCCTGGTGGACCGGTGCAACCATGGAGGCGCCCTGATTCAATCGTTCCGCCAGTGCAGCGACAGTGGCCGGTTGCGTCCAGGGCATGTCTGCCAGTGCGATCAACCAACCACCGGCATCGGCACTGGCATTGATGCCTGCGACAAGGCTGCTGGCCATACCTTCCTCGGCCCGTGGGTTTTCCACCACCTGCAAGCCGATCTGCGTGAATGCGTCGACCAGGGCGCGGTCGCCGGGCCAGACCACGGCGATTGTGTCCTGCATGACCTCCCTCATCGCGCAGGCCGCCGCCACGCCGACGGCGACACCATCGGGCATGGGATGAAGCAGCTTGGGTGCGCCGAAACGGCTGGCGTTACCGGCGGCGAGAAGGATCCCCACCGGGGCCGTCATGCGTGTTCCTGCGGCGATGACTCAATGCCATTACGCATGGCCGTGATCTGCGCGAGAATGGAGAGTGCTATCTCCGCCGGTCGCTTGCTGCCGATCTGCAGACCGGCCGGACCCTGGATGCGTGAGATCTGCTGCGGCGTGTAGCCCAGCATCGCCAGACGCTCCCGCCTCGCCTGTGCAGATCGCCTCGAACCCAGGGCGCCGATGTAAAACGCCTGCGACTCCAGCGCGGCGCTCAGCCCCAGGTCGTCCTGCCTGGGGTCATGCGCCAGGGCAACGACAGCGGCCCTGGACTGATCACCCAGTGCCTGGACCGCATCATCGGGCATATCGCGACTGTAGTGCACGTCAGCCAGCGGCGAGGGGTGCGCAAAGGCATCGCGCGGGTCACAGATAATCACCCGGTAATCGAGTTGCCGCGCCATGCTCGCCAGGTGGCGTGCAAGCTGTCCATCACCGATCAGCAGCAATTGCCAGGCAGGCCCGAAGGTCTTGATCAGTGCCGTCTCCGACAGCTTGAATTCCGGACCACCCTCACCCGGCTGCAGGCTGGCTTCACCGCTGCTCAGCTCGACCTTGCGCGTGACCAGTTCACCCTGGCGCAGCCGTTCCAGCAACGGCCCGATCGAGTCCGGGCCTTTCAAGGCTTCCACCAGCAGTTCCAGACGTCCGCCGCAGGGAAGTCCCATGCGCGTCGCCTCCTGCCGATCGACGCCGTAATCGATCAGGGTCGGTGCCGGACCTGCCAGTTGGCCGTCACGATAGCGGGTCACCAGCGACTCCTCGACGCAGCCGCCCGATACCGAGCCGACGAACTGTCCGCTGCTGTTCATCGCCAGCAACGAACCGGGCGGACGGGGCGAGGAACCCCAGGTTCGGATGACCGTCGCCAGGGCGACCTGCTGGCCGGATCGCAGCCACCCCTCGGCGCTGCTGAGAACCGAGATATCGTCCGCCTGCGAGGCCATACCCTGCACCGACATTTCAAGCGCTACGCAGATCCGTGTTCTTCAGTGGACACTGTCGTATGCGCTTACCCGTGGCGGCGAAGATGGCATTCAGCACTGCCGGCGCCGCCACCGCGATGGTCGGTTCGCCGATACCGCCCCAGAACCCGCCGGAGGGCATGACAATGACATCCACTTCGGGCATCTCGTTGATCAGCATCGACGGATAGTCATTGAAGTTGCGCTGTTCCACGCTGCCGTCCCTGATGGTGCATTCGCCATACAGCAGGGCGGAGAGCCCATAGACAAAGGAACCCTCCACCTGGGCCTCGATCTGTTGCGGATTCACGGCATAGCCGGGGTCCGTGGCGGCAACGATGCGATGGATTTTCAGTCGACCCCCGTCATCCACCGAGACCTCCGCACAAGCCGCCACATGACTGGCAAAGGCCTTGCACACCGCCAGGCCACGATACACGCCCGCCGGTGCAGGCTTGTCCCAGCCCGCCTTTTCCGCCACCGCGTTCAACACCGCCAGGCTCTTGGGATGGTTGGCCATCAGCCTGCGGCGAAATGCCAGCGGGTCTTTACCGGCGGCGTGGGCCAATTCATCGATGAAGGACTCCAGGTAGATCGCATTCTGGTTGATGTTCACTCCGCGCCAGAAGCCCGGGGGCACTGGCGGGTTGCGCATCGCATGCTCGACCAGCAGATTCGGCACCGTGTAACTGATGGCGTGATCGCCATCAGGCAGCAGCCCCTGAAAGGTGAACATGTCGACCCCGTTCGACATCCAGCCCGGATTCACCGAGGCCAGTATGGACTGCCCCGAGATTCGCACATGCAGGCCGACCAGATCGCCCTTTTCGTCTAGTCCGCCGACCAGCCTGGCCTTGGTTATCGGGTGGTAGTGGCCGTGCTGCATGTCCTCTTCGCGCGTCCACAGCAGTTTGACCGGCGTACCCGGCAACTGTTTCGCGATCAGCACCGCCTGCTGGACGAAATCATGAAAGGCGCCGCGTCTGCCGAAACCACCGCCGAGGTGAATCTTGTAAACCTCGCACTTGCCTATCGGCAGGCCCGCCGCCTCGGCAGCAGCCTGTAACGCGGCCTCGCCGTTCTGGGTCGGGCACCAGACATCGCAGCGATCCTCGGTCCAGCGCGCGGTGGCATTCATCGGCTCCATGGTGGCGTGATTCTGGTAGGGATAGCGATAGGTTGCCTCGACGGTTTTCACGGCGCCCCTCAATGCCTTCCCGGCGTCGCCGCTGCGGTTACCGACAAAGGCATCCTCGCTATCCAGCCCTTCATCCAGCATCTGTTCGATCGAGGCCGTGCTGACGGCGGCATTCGGCCCCCTGTCCCAGTCTATGGGCAGCGCATCGAGCGCGGTCTTGGCCTGCCACCAGGTTTCGGCAACCACGGCAACGGCATCATCCCCGACTCGCACCACTTGGCGCACGCCCGGCATTTTGCGCACCTTGGCCTGGTCGAAGGACTTGAGCCTGCCGCCGAAGGTCGGGCAGGCCCGGATAGCGGCATTGAGCATGCCGGGCATCTGCAGGTCGGCACCAAACACCTGCTTGCCGGTCAGCTTGTCCACCGTGTCCAGACGCTTGACCGGCTGGCCGATGAGTCTCCAATCCTTCGGGTTTTTGAGCTCGACCTGTTCCGGCGGGAACAGCTCGGCGGCGGCAGCGGCCACCTTGCCATAGGAGGTGGTACGTCCCGTGGGTGTGTGGGTGATGACACTCTCCGCCACCCGGCATTCCTCCATCGGTACATCCCAGGCCTCTGCCGCCGCTTCGATCAGCATCTCGCGGGCGACGGCCCCACCCTTGCGGACATACAGGTGGCTGCCCCGGATACCCTGGCTGCCACCGGTCGCGAAACTGCCCCAGACGCGGCCACGGGCGAGATTCTGTCCGGGCGTCGGATACTCGGTCTTCACCCTGGACCAGTCGCATTCGAGTTCCTCGGCCACCAACTGCGCAAGGCCGGTGAGGGTCCCCTGACCCATCTCGGAGCGGGCGATGCGGATGATCACCGTATCGTCGGGCTCGATCACCACCCAGGCGTTGACCTCCGGCACCGCGGATGAGCCGCTGCCGGCAGCCAAGACCCCGGCGCTGCTCAGTGGCAGATAGAGACCGAGGGAAAAACCTGCACCTGCCGTGGTGGTTCGGATGAGGAAGTCACGGCGCGAGATATCGACACGTTCCCTGTTCATCATGACCTCTCCCGCTTGCTGGCACCCTTATGGATCTGGGCGGCAAGGTGAATGCCTCGGCGCACCCGGTTGAAGGTCCCGCAGCGGCAGATGTTGTTCACCTTTGCATCGATATCGGCATCACTGGGGCTGGGATTTTCATTAAGCAGCGCAGCGGCACTCATGATCATGCCCGGCTGACAGTAGCCACACTGGGGTACGTCGAGTTCCTCCCACGCCTGCTGCAGCGGGTGCGTGCCGTCCGCCGACAGGCCTTCGATGGTAGTGATTTCCTGTGATGGCTTGAGTGCCGACACCGGCAGGATGCAGGCACGCACCGCCTCGCCATCGACATGCACCGTGCAGGAACCACACACCCCGATGCCACAACTGTATTTGGTGCCGGTCAGGCCCAGTTGTTCACGGAGGACCCACAGCAGCGGAGTGGTGCCATCCACATCGATCTCAAGCATATTTCCGTTGATCTTCAGCTTAGCCATAGCCATTCCTTGCAATTGCTCCCCGCGGAGCCACTTCAGGAATCTTAGGCGTAATAGACGTCAACCACCACACGGCGTCAATGCAGTGGCTGGGTCCGAGAGCATCTGTCATGGGGTATGGGGGCACATGGATTCGCCCAGCATTCTTTCCAGCGATCCGCCCACCGTGCACAACAGCCTGGAAAACAATCCTGACGAATGCACCACCCGCGGGCGCAACTCCGCTCACGCCCTGTCTCACGGTGGGGTCGCCGTCACCGCATCGGCGTTCTACCAGCTCGCGTCCGGCTTCGAAAAAAACCGAGATGGTCCTGCGCATAAGCGGCTGTTCCGCCCGTGCCGGGACGTCATTTGACGTAAGAAATATGGCGATGCCTGCCCCGGGGCCGGCGCAGACGACGGTGCGATCCCCGCCACCTCCGGCGTTCTGGCACCTCGCACGTAGCTTGCGGGTATTCTCCCGGCATCCGCCAAACCAGGCATCACCGGAGCCACTGGTTCATCGACGCCAACCTCAGCAGCCGACTGGGGCGCAGACAGGGGAATCGGCGGCACTCTGATTGTCATTGGCACCTGAATCTAGGTAACATGGTCCGGATAATCCGGGCTTCTCCATGAAACCTCAGCACCGACCCCAGAGCCGCCTGTGGGTGGGATTTTTACCTGAATCCCACAGCTAGCAGGCCGAGCTATAGCGCAATTTCGGGGCATGCTCAGTCCCACAGTGGGAGCGAGTCCCACCGTGCCAGCTGATGCTGTCCTGATTGACGCTGATCCGCAACGATCTTCATCGCAATGGCCGAAAGTTGGAGAAGATGAGCGGAGTCGACCATTTTTTAACAGCATCCTGAACAAATGTTGAATGCGAGAAAAAGTCAGAAACAAAACTCATGGCCAGAAAAAATAATCTCCAGTCAACACAAGTAGGATTTACAGGTATTTCTAGATGATTGCGCAAGATGGACGATTGTCAAAAAGACCGTAATTTTTATATTTTTTTTATTAAAGAATAACCTGACGAAATCCGATCTCACAACCAGGCCGTGATGAATTTACAGCGCTTACCGGCAAAGTAGAAAGAAGGACGATTTTTTATGCACAACATGATGTACACCCTGTTCCCTTTCCTGCGTTGGTTTCCAATGACCAAGGAAACGATCAAGTCAGATTTTCTGGCTGGTATAACTGTTGCGCTCATCTTGATACCACAGAGCATGGCCTACGCACAGTTGGCTGGCCTGCCTGTCGTATACGGCCTGTACGCCTCTTTCGTTCCCGTTATCGTTGCCTCACTATGGGGTTCATCCAGTCAGCTGCATACCGGGCCGGTGGCGATGCTGTCATTGATGTCTGCAGCGGCAATTATTCCCTTTGCAAGCCCTGGCAGCACCAACTTCATAGAGCTATCGATCATGCTCGCCATGATGGTCGGCGTACTTCGCCTGTCTTTGGGCGTTTTCAAGCTGGGCTCAATAGTGAATCTGCTGTCCAGTCCGGTCATCGTTGGCTTTACCAATGCTGCCGCCCTGATCATTGGTCTATCCCAGCTGAACAAAGTCATTGGAGTGCCATTCCCTCGCACCGACTCTTATCTGGCTGACCTCTGGCGAGTCATTGAACAGATCCCGGAACTGCACTGGCCAACCTTACTGTTTGCAGCGGGGGCCTGGGTGTTGATCGCGGCCTTGAAAAAGAAGCTTCCTTCATTACCCGGCGTTCTGGTAGCCGTATTGCTGGCCACGGTCATAAGCGCCATGGTCGGCTACGAGAACAAGGCAACAGTCACAGCGAGCCAGATTCAGGATGCAAAGACGCTCGAGATGATCAATGTCTATGCAGACAATGCAAAGAAGATCTCTGATTTCACCAACGACATTGCCGAGCTGAAGAGAAATGCATCCGAGCTGCTGAAGCAGGGCGATATAGAGTCTGTTCGTAAAGCGGCAGGGATGCATGCCCAGGCGGAAGTCCTCGAGAAACAGTTGGAGATGCTCAAGGCCGAAAACATCAACCTGAGAGTGGATCTCCACAAGAGGACCTTGTTTGCCGTCCCGACTGAACATGGGCTGGTCTACATGGCCAAGGATGACATACCTGCAGGCCAGAAGGTTGAAGGCGGGAAATGGCGATTCAATGACATGACCGCCGACAGCATCATACTCTCGGCAGGAGGCTTGGTAGTTGGTGATATACCCGAAGGTTTGCCGAGCTTCGAGGTACCTGTCATCCAGTCAGATTTGATTTTACCCCTGCTGCCTGCTGCGCTGGTCATGGCCCTGATCGGTTTTATGGAGGCAACCTCCATATCCAAGGCCATTGCCAGCCATACCGGTGAACGTGTCGACACGAGCAAGGAACTGGTAGGACAGGGACTGGCGAATATTGCCGGCAGTTTCTTCGGCTCCTACACCGTCAGCGGCTCGTTCTCGAGATCTGCGGTCGCAGCGCGGACCGGGGCGAAAACAGGTTTATTTGCCATTATCAGCGCAGCCGCTGTGATGTTGGTTTTGTTGTTCTTTACGGACTATCTCTATCATCTACCTCAGGCTGTGCTGGCTGTGATCGTGATGATGGCCGTATTCAGCCTTATTCGTATCAAACCATTGATTCATGCCTGGAAGGCAGACAGGGTCAGCGCCGCCATTGGTGGGACCACGTTCTTTGCCACACTATTGATGGCGCCTTCGATCGCCAATGGAATCTTGCTGGGCGTTGTGTTGACTGTTTTGCACTACCTGGTGCGCATCATGAAGCCACGTTCCGAGATAGTGGGCCGCAAGGAAGATGGCACACTGGGCGGCATGCGGGCACATGGCCTGGAGTCTATCAGTGAAAACTTCGTACCAGTCCGTTTTGATGGTTCCTTGACCTTCATTAATG
>JANTHH010000078.1 GCA_024762485.1 Chromatiales bacterium | reverse complement strand
CTCGGCCAGCCAACGCGGCTTCTCATCGCCCGGATAGACCGTGGTCACCTTGATGCGGTACATCGGCAGCGGTGGTTCGCCATTCGCGAACAGGGCGTGGATCTCCTCGATCAGCTCGGGTGACAGCACCTCGTCGGCGTCGAGATTGAGCAGCCAGTCGTGGCGGCACTGTTCCTCGGCGAATCGCTTCTGCGGGCCGTAGCCTGTCCAGTCGCGGTGGAAGACCCGTGCCCCGGCCGCCTCGGCGATCTCGACGGTGCGATCAGTGGAGCCTGAATCGACTACCACCAAATCGTCGCTCAGTGCCCTCGCCGCCTCGAGGACCGCGCCGATGCGTGCTTCCTCGTTGCACGCAATGACGAAGACTGACAGGGGAAAGGAATTTGTGGGTCTAGGTGCGGACATAGGCTTGTGGTACGGCGAGAGGTCGAATCCTACACAAAAAGGCCTGTTTACGCGTCTTCCAAGGGGGACCCTGGGTATAATTGTCCAATTGGTTTCACCCGGCAGGCCGCTCATACCTGCCAGAATCTGGGAAGGTTGCGATGAAGGCGGTCATTCTGGCCGGTGGGCTGGGGACCCGGATCTCCGAAGAGACGCATCTCAAACCCAAGCCGATGATCGAGATCGGCGGGCGGCCGATCCTGTGGCATATCATGAAGATCTACTCGGCCCATGGGGTGCACGAGTTCGTCATCTGCTGTGGCTACAAGGGCTATGTCATCAAGGAGTACTTCGCCAACTATTTCCTGCACATGTCGGATGTCACCTTCGACATGACCCATAACCGCATGGAGGTGCATCAACGTAACGCCGAGCCCTGGCGGGTGACACTGGTGGATACTGGTGAGGATACCCTGACCGGCGGTCGGCTCAAGCGGGTAGCTCGTTATGTAAAGGATGAGCCATATTTCTTCTTCACCTATGGTGATGGTGTGGCGGACGTCGATATCAGTGCCCAGCGCCGGTTTCACGAGTCGCATGGCCGACTGGCGACGGTGACCGCAGTGGCCCCGCCTGGTCGCTACGGGGCGCTGCAGCTCGATGGCGGACAGGTACGCGGTTTCGCCGAAAAGCCCCGGGGAGATGGCAGCCGGATCAATGGCGGGTTCTTCGTGCTGTCGCCCCAGGTGCTGGAACTGATCGAGGGCGACCTCACCAGTTGGGAATCCACCCCGCTGGAGGCATTGGCGGGCCAAGGTGAGCTAATGGCCTTTCAACACGAAGGTTTTTGGCAGCCGATGGATACCCTGCGAGACAAGAACCACCTCGAGGAACTCTGGGCCAGTGGGCAGGCACCCTGGAAGGTGTGGGAATGAGTCCGTCCTTCTGGAAGGGTAAGCGTGTCCTGCTCACCGGCCACACCGGCTTCAAGGGAAGCTGGCTGGCATTGTGGCTGAGTCGCCTGGGTGCAGAGGTGACGGGCTATGCGCTGGAACCGCCCACCGATCCTGCATTGTTTGAATTGGTTGACTTGCAAGGGCGATTGGCGGCACATCATCTGGCCGATATCCGCGATGCCAGGCGCCTGCGTCAAGTGGTCGACGCGACCCGACCCGAGATCGTATTCCATCTGGCGGCGCAGCCTTTGGTGCGGGCGTCCTATCGCCAGCCGCTGGAGACGCTGGAAGCCAACGTCATGGGCACGGCCAACCTGCTCGAAGCCCTGCGAGGACGCGGCGAGGTGCGAGCGGTAGTGGTGATTACCAGCGACAAGTGCTACGAGAATCGCGAATGGCTCTGGCCCTACCGGGAGAACGAGGCCTTGGGCGGGCATGACCCCTATTCCGCCAGCAAGGCGGCGGCAGAGATCGTCACCACCGCCTACCGCCGATCCTTCTTCGAAAGTGGCGACTGCGCGGTGGCCACTGCGCGGGCCGGCAATGTGATCGGCGGCGGCGACTTTGCCGAAGACCGTCTGTTGCCCGATCTGTTTCGCGCCAGCGCTGCCGGGGACACGCTACACTTGCGTTACCCTGAGGCGGTGCGTCCCTGGCAGCATGTGCTGGAGCCCTTGCGGGCTTATCTGATGCTGGCGGAGCGCCTGTGTGATAGCGGAAGCGACTATGCAGGTGCCTGGAACTTCGGCCCGGAAGAGGCCGATATCTGCACCGTGCGCGAGGTGGTGGACTCCCTGGCGGAGCGAATCCCGGAGTTGCGATGGAGCGAAGATCGCATTCCCCAACCCCATGAGGCCGGGCTGTTGCGACTCGACAGCAGCCAGGCCCGGCAGCGCCTGGGTTGGCGGCCGGTATGGCGGTTGGACAAGGCGCTCGAGGCGACTGCGGACTGGTATCTTGCATGGCAGCAGGGACAGGATCTTGCCGCGCTTACCGAGGCGCAACTGCAACACTACGAGGCCGAATGGTGTCCCGCCTGATGCTCCATCCCACCGCAATCGAGGGTGTCCAGGTGATCGAACGCCAACCCCTGGGGGATGAGCGAGGCTGGTTCGCGCGTCTGTTCTGTGACCAGGAGCTGGGCCCGGTATTGGGCGGTCGCCGGATCCGGCAGATCAACCGTTCCCTCACGGCGCAGCGTGGTGCCCTGCGCGGGCTGCATTTTCAGCATCCGCCGTCTGCCGAACTGAAGATCGTCAGCTGCCTGCGCGGCGAGGTGTTCGATGTGGCCGTGGACCTGCGCGCCGGCTCCCCCACCTTCTTGCAGTGGCACGGTGAGGTACTCTCTGCAGACAACCACCGCAGCCTGCTGATCCCGGAAGGCTGCGCCCATGGGTTCCAGACGCTCGCCGAGGACTGCGAGTTGCTCTATCTGCACACCGCCCCCTATGATGCGGAACGGGAAGGCGGCTTCGATGCGTTGGATGCCGCCATCGGCATCGACTGGCCGTTGCCCGTGACGCAACGCTCGCCGCGCGACCAAGGGCTGCCGCCAGTGACCCCCGATTTCGAGGGAATCGCACCATGAATTGCCGTCATTGTGGCGCCGAACTGCGCTTGCCGATGATTGATTTGGGTACGGCACCGCCATCCAATGCCTACCTCTCGGCGGAAGACCTGCACGGCCCGGAATCCTGGTTTCCATTGAGGGTTCTGGTCTGCGAGCGTTGTTGGTTGGCGCAGACCGAAGACTTCGTGGGTCGAGAGCACCTGTTCGACCGCGATTATGCGTATTTCAGCTCTTATTCGGACAGCTGGTTGGCGCATGCGCAACGCTATGTGGAGCAAATGGCCGGACGTTTCAACCTCGGAAGCGATTCGCTACATATCGAAGTGGCCTCCAACGACGGCTATCTGTTGCAGTACAGCCGGCAGCGAGGCATCCCCTGCCTGGGCATCGAGCCGACGGCCGGTACCGCGGCCGCGGCGCGACAAAAAGGGATCGAAACGCGCGAGGCCTTCTTTGGGGTGCAACTGGCCGAACAACTGTATGCCGAGGGTCTGCAGGCTGACCTGATGACCGCCAACAACGTGCTGGCCCATGTGCCGGACATCAATGATTTCGTGCGCGGATTCTCGGAATTGCTCAAGCCCGATGGGGTGGCGACGTTTGAATTTCCCCACTTGGTTCGGCTGATAGAAGAGGCGCAGTTCGACACCATCTACCATGAGCATTATTCCTATCTGTCGCTCACGGCGGTGGACACCATCTTCGCCGCCAATGGCCTGTCCGTGTTCGACGTCGAGCGTTTGCCGACCCATGGCGGCAGCCTGCGCGTCCATGCCCAGCGTAAGGGCGGCCCTCACCAGCGCAGCGAGACCGTGACAGTACTGCTTGCCGAGGAGCAGGAATTGGGCGTGAGCACCGCTGACTATTATCGCGGCCTGCAGGAGCGCGCCGAGCGGATCAAGAACGACCTGCTTGCCTTCCTCGTCGATACGAAGCGGGAGGGCAAGCGGGCGGGTGCCTATGGGGCCGCGGCCAAGGGCAATACCCTGCTCAACTTTGCTGGCGTGCGTTCGGACCTGTTGCCCTGGGTGGTGGATCGCAACCCGGCCAAGCAGGGGAAGTTCATGCCGGGCAGCCGGATCCCGATCGTATCGGAAGAGATCCTAGACCACGAACATCCTGATTACCTGGTCATCCTGCCGTGGAACCTGCGTGAGGAGGTCATGCAGCAGTGCGCCGGTATTCGCGAGTGGGGCGGACAATTCATGCTGGCCATACCCGATCTGGTGGTTATCCAATGAGGGTTGTGGTTACCGGCGCAACGGGGTTCATCGGTCGTCACGTGGTGACAGCCCTGCTGCGGCGCAATATCGAGGTGCTTGCGGTCAGCCGCAATCCGCCTGGTGAAGAGCGCAGGCCCGGGGTGCATTGGGAGCGCCTGGATGTTGCTTCGCCGGCCCCGGGTGTGATCGAATACCTGGCTCGAGTCGATCGTATGATCCACCTGGCGTGGGGCGAGCTGAACGACTTCCACAGCATCGACCATTTCGAGATTCTGTTGCCGAGACACTACCTGTTCCTCAAGCGGCTGGTGGAGGCAGGTCTGGGATACCTGTGTGTTGCAGGTACCTGTCTGGAATATGGGCTGCAATCGGGTTGTCTGCACGAGGATCTGCCATCCGAGCCAGCGACTGCCTACGGCCATGCCAAGCTGGCCCTGTACAGGCACTTGTGCTTCCTCCAGCAGACGCGGCATTTTGCACTCGACTGGGCGCGGTTTTTCTACCTGTACGGGCAAGGCCAGCCAGCTCACACGCTTTATGCCCAGGTCCAAAAGGCCATCGCGGATGGAGTCGATAGCTTTCCCATGTCGCCCGGCGAACAGCTGCGGGATTATCTGCCCGTGGAAGAGGCGGCAGAACGGCTCGTAAGGCTGGTTCTGACCGGTGCAGGTGCAGGTGTTGTCAATTTGTGCTCGAACGCCCCCAGGTCGATCCGCTCAATGGTGGAAGGGTGGTTTGCGACGGAGGGAGTGAGCGTGGAGCTCGAGCGCGGGGCCTATGGTTATCCGGATTACGAGCCCCTGGCATTCTGGGGCGACAGCCGAAAACTCTCCTCCTTGCTGGAATCGCCATGAGTCATTCCATTGTGTTGTATCGGGTCGAGGGACTGCCGGTACTACAGAACCGGGTCTATTCTTCTGCAGAAGAAGCCCGTACCAGCCCCAAGGGCGACGTCGAGCTCGTACAGGATACAGAGACCGGTTTGATACGGAACCGCGCCTTCGACCCGTCTCTCATAACCTACGACACTGATTACCAGAACGAGCAGGCGCTCAGTCCACGCTTTCGGCGGCACCTGGAACAAGTTTCGAAAATCGTGTCCCGCCACCTGTCCGGTCGCCTGTTGGAAGTGGGTTGCGGGAAGGGTTTTTTTCTAGAAGTACTGCAGGCACGTGGATTCGATGTCCGGGGCATGGATCCAGCCTATGAGGGCGACAATCCGCGGATTGCGCGGCATGCTTTTGAGCCCGGGTGTGGGGTGAAAGCCGATGATCTGATACTCAGGCACATGCTCGAGCACGTGTCCGATCCGCTGGGTTTTCTCGCTCGCCTCGCGGAGGCAAACGAAAAACGTGGCCGACTCTATATAGAAGTCCCTTGTTTCGACTGGATCATCGAGAATCGGGCCTGGTTCGATATCTTCTATGAACATGTTAACTATTTTCGCCTGGATGATTTCCAGCGAATGTTTTCCACAGTGTATGAATCCGGCCGTATCTTCGGGGGGCAATATCTCTATGCCGTAGTCGACATTGGTTCGCTGCGGACGCCCACACTAGGTGATTTGGTCACCCTGTCCGATGATTTTATCTCCTCCGTTGAGGATCTGGCCGAGAACATCCGGCAATTCTCCAAGAAGACGGGAAGGAGTCCTTTTGTATGGGGGGCTTCATCCAAGGGAGTCATATTTTCGTTGATGATGCAGCGCCGTGATGCATCGCTGGCTGGGCTCGTCGATATCAACCCGGCCAAGCAAGGGGCTTTCGCTCCAGTGAGTGGGCTGCAGATACTAGAGCCCAGGGCGTTGGAGGAGCAGGCAGCGGAAGGTGATCTTCTGCTGGTGATGAATCGCAACTATATGTCCGAGATTCGAGAGATGACAAACGGTCGTTACCGATATGTGGCAGTCGATGCTGTCTTGTGATCCAGATATTTAGACATGGTGGAAATGCGGAAATGAATGAGTTCGAGAAAGAAGTGCAGGCGCGAATTGCAGCGCAGGCATCCGACGATAACTTGAAGGAGGCGGTGCGGCGATTTCTCGAGCGTTCGATCGAGATGCAATATTCCTATAATTTCTCCTGGATGGGGCGGCCCATTATCCAGTACCCGCAGGACATGGTGGCTGTCCAGGAGCTGATCTGGAAGGTGCGACCGGACCTGGTCATAGATACGGGGGTTGCACATGGCGGCTCGCTCATTCTGAGTGCTTCGCTGCTGGCGTTGCTCGACTATTGTGATGCAGTGGAACAGGGCGTCTTACTGGATCCGACGGAACCGAAACGGCGTGTATTGGGTGTCGATATCGATATTCGCCAGCACAACCGTAATGCGATCGAGCAGCATCCCATGCGTGGCCGGATCGACATGATCGAGGGATCTTCCATTGACCCGGCCATCGTTGATGAGGTCAGACAGTGTGCTGCCGGCTTAGGGAGTGTGATGGTGTTTCTGGACTCGAATCATACGCACGAACATGTCCTCGCCGAGTTGAATGCCTATTCTGGCTTGGTGTCTGTTGGTAGCTATTGCGTGGTATTCGACACTATTGTCGAGGATCTTTCGGATGACATGTTTCCGGACCGACCTTGGGGTCCGGGTGACAATCCCAAGACAGCGGTGTGGAAATTCCTGGAGACGAATAGCAACTTCATTATAGACAGGTCCATCCAAGATAAACTGCAGATAACGGTTGCACCTGATGGATTTCTCAAACGCGTAGAGAGCTGAAACTGCTCCCGTGTCACAGCCAACAATCACGGTGGGGATGCCTGTCTTCAATGGGGAGAAGTACATTGGGCAGGCGATCAAATCTTTGCTACGGCAGAGTTATATGAGATTTGTGCTGCTGATTTCCGACAACGCATCTACGGATTCGACGCCTGCCATTTGCCGTGCATTTGCTGACTCGGATCCTCGCATCCATTACGTGCGGCAAGCCGAAAATGTCGGTGCTACCGCTAATTTTGTTTCGGTACTGCAGATGGCGGAGTCCGATTACTTCATGTGGGCGGCGTATGATGACCTATGGTCGAGAGATTGGCTGGATAATGCGGTGTCTACCTTGGAAAGTAATCCCAATGCAATCTTCGCGCTTGGGAAGGTGGTGCTTAAGAGCATCAATTACCGCTTATGGCAGACGGTTCCAGTTGACCGATTTCGGTTTGTGGAGGATGAGTCGAGAGAGAAGAGGGTACTGCGATATGTAAACCGTCACATCTACTCGCATAAAACGAATATGGTGTATTCGTTGATGCGTCTTCCCATTTTGCGAGAGGCTGTTTCGAAGGCCGGATTTTTGGACGCAGATTTATTATGTGCCGCACTCCTTTGGCTAGGGCCTGGTGCCACTATGTCAGGGGGGAAGTTCTTTAAGCGGTATCCAAAAAAATGGCCGGCCATGTTCATAAACAGGAGAATCAATCCAGAGAAGTTGGCCGCATTCGAATCCGCGCGGGAAGAGCGGTTCCGCCGGATGAAGGTGCTTTTCCCGGAGATTGCCAGTGAGCTGGAAGTGATACGAGCAAATTACCGTCCTAGGCATTTTGGTCGGGATTTCAGGATCGTAGACGATGGATCTCTTGCAGATGGCGATTGAAGAAGGCTGTGGTGCAGAGCGCTTCGTGAATTTTTCACAAGGTATTTTCGGTATCGGTGGGGAACCCACATGGTGAGATGGTGAATTGGTTTAAGGGTCTGTTACTCAAGTTGTTCGAGCTTCCAATGCCACCAGCGGACGAGCGGGACTTGGCGCTGGCACAGAAGCTGCGGGACGAGCTGTCCACTATAGAGGCACGTGGCTGCAGCAGTAGGGAGAATGTGACAGATACTTGGCTGGAATTCAGCAGTGAATTGCGGCGTCATGCTGATGCGGGTGATCCGCGAGAGTTCCTGCAGTGGCCGGTGGTGCGGAAGAGCATGTTTGTCTCCAATCCACGTTACGTGGCAGAGGAGCTGCGTTGGCTGCGTCGGTTGCCAGACTGGGAAAGCCGTTGGAAGCCCGCTTTGCGGGAGTCGCCCATTGGACGTCCCCGGCCCTATCCCCGCTATCCCCGCTCTAGTGGTAATCTGATTCACCATGCCTACAGCCTTGCCCGGTTTGAGACCTTTGGGGACATCAGGGTGGATGCGCTGGGGATGGTTTACGAATTCGGCGGCGGTTATGGGAGTATGGCACGCTTGTTTCGGCAGCTTGGCTTTGCGGGGCAATACCTGATCCAAGACTTGCCGGCGTTTTCTGCGATGCAACGCTTCTATCTCGGCTCTCTTGGGTACCTGTCTGCCGAATCGAACACTATGGAGTGTGTGTCGGACTTTGAGAGCGTCGATGAAAAGCTGGGAAGCTGGCGGGACGCTGCGCCCAAGTTGTTTTTGGCTACATGGTCGCTGAGTGAGTCACCTGTCGTCGTCCGTGAGCTGGTGCCCGAGCGGCTATCAGCATTCGATTTTCTTCTGATTGCCTTTCAGCATCGCTTCGAGGATTTGGACAATCTGGAGTATTTCAATAGTTGGGGGGATGCGCTGGCGGGGCAGTTCGATGTGAAGATCGAAGAGTTACGGCATCTCCCGGGAAACAGCTATTTCTTTGCCTCGAAAAAACAGCCAGAGGACTCTTGCTCAGGATGAGAGCATGCGCGGATATGCAGCTGTTTCGAAAAATTATCCAGTTTGGTGTTCCCCGTAGCGGAAGCACGCTTATATATAACGTGATAAAGGCGTTACTGCCGTATGCACGGGTCAAGAAGGTGCATGATCTGCGCGGCGTGGGAGAGTCCTTGCCTATCGTCTGCACCTACCGGAACCCATTGGATGTGATGGCCTCATTGTTTGAGTCGCAGAAGATTGAACTAAATCAGGCATCCCTTGAAAGGCAGATCGTATTGCTCAATCTCTCCGGAATTTGGGACGCCGTGCGGGTTAGCGATCAATCAAATACATTGATGCTCCGTTATGAGAATTTTTATTGTGATTTGGCAGGGGCAGTGCGATCGGTTGCGGAATTCCTTGATGTAAAGGTGACAGAGGAGAAGGTGGGACGGATCACGCAGAAATTGCGGCTTGAATCTGTGGTGGAGCACACCGCCGGCCTGCGGGATTTCTCTGAAGTTGATAAAAAGACAAAATTCCATGGTAACCATGTGTCGCGGTTCAGGGGTGAGCCCGGATATCACGTCGAGGTCTTCGATTCTGAACAGATCGAACTTATCAGTCGCTCTTTCTATTTTTTCATGCGTCGTTTCGGCTATTGCTGATACGGCTATCGTCAATGAGAGGCTGCTGGGTATCTGGCCGGCTTGGTTGGCTACATGAGTGCCGTATCTAGAAGCGCCAGCATATGTTGCCAACGCCTTTCCCAGGTATGGTTTTGGAGGGCCTTGTCTCTGCCGTTTTGTCCGAGTGCGGCCAACGCGGTGGGATTCTGTAACAAGGGTGTCAGCAGGCTGACGGCCTGTTGCGCACTGCGAAAAAAAAGTATCTCCTTGTCGTCGGCGAAGTTCTCTGCCAGTACCCGATTGTACGAGGTCATATAGGCTACACCAGTGAGCGGTATCTCGAAATCCCGCCCTTTTACCGCAGTCTTGCGCCGACTGTGTCCCGTGAAGCCGAACCCCAGGATGATGTGCGAGGCGGCATAGATCTCCAGCATCTCGTCATGGCTGACGGGCCCCTCGGGCCAGCCTTCGCCCCGTGCGTAGACGTCGATTCCGTGCTCGCGCAGATAATCGATGTATTCCTTTCTCACGCCATAGCACTGACCCACGAAGCTGACAAAGTAGCGCTTCTCGACCCTGGGCAGGTTAGCGAAGGCCCGGGGATTGCCGCCGGGCGGCAGGTAGAGGGCGCGGGCGCCGGCAAGGCGAAACTTGACTACGTCGGCGGGATCCTGGGCGGTGATGTTCAGGTCGAAGGCACGTGCGACGCCGGCATTGCCGGTCCACTGGCCGTGCCGGTACTTGCCCCAGAATCGGTGGCTGTCGTCGAAGCCGAAGTTGAGGGTGACGATGCCCAGTTCGCCTATACGGCGAATGGTCTCGGGATAGACCCAGCGACCGGAGAGGTAGCCGAAGAAATGGGTGAGAGGACGCTCGGCATGGGTCTGAGCGACACGCCGATACAGCGCCTCGTTGAATGCTGGCTTGCCCTTGGCGTACCAGTCAGCGGCGTGTTGGTCATATTGGTTGCCCCAGTCCCATGGAACGGTCTCGGCGACCTCGGCCCAGCTGTCGATCAGCCCGGCCTGTTCCCAGTTGTGGTGCTTCACGGCAACGAAGACGCGCGGTGGCTGTTTGTGCAGTCGCAGGCGCTGCTCGGGCGTGAAACGTTGCGCGAAATGTCGTTGTAATTCGTCTTCGATCGCCTGTTCAGGCAGGAGGGGACCCAGCCAGCGGGCGCTGGTCTCCAGGCGGAGGATTTGTACCAAGGCACGGCGCATGGGTAGGGTTCGCGATCTATCGGCTAGTGTGCGGCCCAAGCCGTTGCCAGATCGCCCTCTCGATCGAGTCGGACCGCCATCTCGACCGTAAAGGGGCGTGCAAACAGTCGGGCACCGATACGCGGGAGGTGTTGCAGCTCCTTTTTCAGCATCCGGGTCAGTGCTTGTGGGCGCTTCTGGTCGATGGCGTCGATCACAGCAAATGGCCTTCCTTCTCGGCAATGCGATGTATCGGCTTTGATTCCAGGTTCGGTGCGGCCACCAGGACGTCGACCTTGCGTTCCCCCAATGCCCGTTGCAATCGCGCCTCGATGCGCGAAGCGAGCAAGGCGGCATTCTCGACGGCTTGCGGCACGCTCACAAGGAGGTCGATATCGCCACCTTTGCGTTGGTCGAGCAGGCGGGAGCCGAACAGTTTCACCTGCGCGTCCGTGCCCGCGGTCTCGTCGATGACCTTGCGGATGAGGCGGATCTGTTCGGCTGTCAGGCGCATGCGCAAAGTATACCTTGGCGCTTGCAGCGCTCGATGGTGGGTTTCGCTGCACTCAACCACATCCCGCACAGAGCGTTCAGGGACGGGGGCCGATCAGTCTTTCCGTGGATCGAGGTTCACAGCGGAATACCCTCGCGCTGTGCCACCTCATGGATCGCTAGCTCCCGCAGGTTGGGGGCATGAAGCACCACGTCGACCTTGCGTCCGCCCATCAGGCGGCCCACCCGGCCGGCGATGCGGGCCGCCAGCGGGGCGG
>JANTHH010000077.1 GCA_024762485.1 Chromatiales bacterium | reverse complement strand
TCGAGGATGCGCCGGTGCGCCGCCAGCAGCAGTGCGTCCTCACCCTCGTGGGTGCTGGCGGCGACCCACACCGGGCGGTGCCCCCAGCCATGCCGCATCGCCTCGGCCTGCTCCAGCACACTCGCCGGGATCTGCATGTCGAACTTGATGCTGCCGGTGACCTCGACACGTGCCGGCTCGACCCCCAGGGCGATGAAGCGCGCCGCATCCTCCGCCGACTGGGCCGCCACCCGATCCAGGCAGGCGAAGGTCTGGCGGGTGAAGCGTCCCAGCCGGGCGTAGGCGGCGGCGGAGCGGGCCGAGAGTCGGCCATTGGCCAGCAGGGTGTGCAGCCCATGCCGGCGGCCGACGGCCAGCAGGTTGGGCCAGATCTCGGTCTCCACCATCAGCAGCAGATCCGGGCGGACCCGCTCCAGGAAGCCGCGGATCGCGAACGGCAGGTCATAGGGGAAATAGACGTGAAACACCTGGTCGCCGAAGGCCTGACGCACCCGCTCGGAGCCCGTCGGGGTGGTGGTGGTGATGCAGATCGGCAGGCCTGGGCGCTGTTCCAGGAGTCGTCGCACCAGGGGCACCACCGCCTGCACCTCGCCAACCGACACGGCATGGATCCACAGTCCGCCACTGCGGGTGGGCGGTACAAACCGGCCCAGCCGCTCCATCCAGCGCTGCCGGTAGGCCGGCGTCCTGAAGCCCCGCCACCACAACCGCAGCAACGCCGGTGGCAGGAGCAATGTGAGCAGGAGGGAATAGAAGGTGCGCATCGGCCGCCCCGGCGGCGGTTGGGGAAATGATCAGCAGCCGGAGTCGGCCGGCCCGGTTCAACAGGGACGGAAATGGTAACACGTGCACGCCCCTGCGCTGTCTGGCCCCGCCCCGGGAATCCCGCTAGACTCGGTCCGCCATGGCCCGCCGCCCCTTTCCAAGATCGCTCGCCCACCCCCGTCTCTGGCCCAGCTGGCTGATCGCCGGCATGATGCGCCTGCTGGTGCTGCTGCCCCATCCGGCCCTGATGGCCATCGGCCGGGGGGCCGGTCGCCTCACCCAGCGCTTCGCCAGCCGCCGCGCCGCGATCGCCCGCACCAACCTGCGCCTTTGCTTCCCCGACAGGAGCGAGGCCGAACGCGAGGCACTGCTGGCGGCCAATTTCGAGGCCATGGGCATGGGCATGATGGAAGTGGCGATGGGCTGGTGGTGGTCACGGCAGCGTCTCGAACGCCTGTTGCTGGGCATCGAGGGCGAGGAGCACCTGCCGCCGCTGGACGACCCGCGCGGTACCATCTACCTGACCGCCCACTTCACCTCGCTGGAGATCAGCGGCCGCTACCTCGGGCACCGCCGCCCTTCCTACGCCATGTACCGGCGCAATGAAAATCCGGTGATCCAGTGGCTGCTGGAGCGCTGTCGAGCCGGACGCCTGCTCGGCCTCATCGACAGGAACGACGTACGCAGCATGCTCAAGGTGCTGAAGGCCGGCGGCGGCGTCTGGTTCGCACCGGATCAGGACTTCAGTCAGAAGGGCGGCGTGTTCGCCGATTTCATGGGTGTCCCTGCTGCCACCACCACCGCCACCAGCCGCTTCGCGAAGATGTCCGGTGCCCGCGTCGTCCCCTTCGTGCTGTTCCGCGAGCCCGGTGGCTACCGGCTGGTGATCGAGCCGGCACTGCAGGATTTTCCGTCACAGGATGCGACGGCCGATGCCCAGCGCATCAACGACATCTTCAGCCGCTGGGCACAGCGGGCTCCGGCGCAGTACAACTGGATCCATCGCCGCTTCAAGAGCCGACCCGAAGGGGAGCCACCGATTTACGATTGAGCCGGGGACGATGCAAGGCCCGGCGGCCCGGCGTGGGTTACAATTGTCCGTTCCGGCACAGCCTCCACCACCCATTCCCAGCAACAGGCCAGACACCCATGCAGTTCATCGACCTCAAGAGCCAGCAGGCACGCATCCGCGCCGACCTCGACCAGCGCATCGCCAGACTCCTCGATCACGGCCAGTACATCCTCGGCCCGGAGGTCACCGAGATGGAACAGCAGCTGGCCGACTACGCCGGGGTTGCCCACTGCGTCTCGGCGGCCAGTGGCACCGATGCCCTGCTGATGGCGCTGATGGCGCTGGAGATCGGCCCGGGCGACGAGGTGATCACCACGCCCTTCAGCTTCATCGCCACCGCCGAGGTGATCGGTCTGGTGGGCGCCACGCCGGTGTTCGTCGATGTCGAGCCGACAAGCTACAACATCGACCCCGAAAGGATCGAGGCGGCCATCGGCGAGCACACCCGGGCGATCATGCCGGTGGGCCTGTTCGGGCTGTGTGCCGACATGGATGCCATCAATGCCATCGCGGCACGCCATGGCCTGCCGGTGATCGAGGACGGCGCCCAGAGCTTCGGCGCCCGCTATCAGGGGCGGCGCTCCTGTGGCCTGTCCACCATCGGCTGCACCAGCTTCTTTCCGGCCAAGCCACTGGGCTGCTACGGCGACGGCGGCGCCTGCTTCACCGATGACGAGGCACTGGCCACCCGGCTGCGCGAGATCCGCAACCACGGTCAGGATCGCCCGTACCATCACCCCCGGCTCGGAATCAACGGGCGCATGGACGGCATGCAGGCGGCGGTCATCCTCGCCAAGCTGGCGATCTTCGACGACGAGGTGGCGGCCCGTGCGCGCATCGGCGCCCGCTACAACGAATTGCTGGCTGACGCCAACTGCATCACCCCGTCCATCGCCGACGGCTACCACAGCGTGTTCGCCCAATACACCCTGCAGGTCAGCGACCGTGAGGCGCTGCAGCAGGCGCTGCGCGCGGCGGACATCCCCAGCGCGGTCTACTACCCGGTCACCCTCGACCAGCAGCCGGCCCTGGCCGGGCGGTCGCGCATCAGCGCCGGCCTGCCGGTCACCCATCGCCTGGCCGAGCGGGTGGTGAGCCTGCCCATGCACCCCTACCTGGATGAGGCCACCCAGCAGCACATTGCCGCCGTGGTGACCGAGGCCTGTGCCGCACAGCCGGCCGTCGACCCCGCCTGAACGTGACCGAGGACCGCGCAGCGCCCACCCGGCTCTACCGTCGCCTGCTGGCACAGATCGGTGCCTATCGCGGGCTGTTCAGCCTTGCGCTGCTGACGATGGTGCTGCTGGCGCTGACCGAGGCCGGCATCCCGGCCATCCTGCAGCCGGTGCTCGACGGCACCTTCGTCGAGCGGGACCCGTCCTTCAGCCGCTGGGCACCGCTGGCCATCGTCGCCCTGTTCCTGTTCCGCGGCCTGTTCGGCTTCCTCAGCACCGCGGCGCTGGCCGCCGTGGGGACGCGCCTGGTCTACGACCTACGGGTGCGCATGTTCGATGCCCTGCTGCGGCTGCCCACCACCGAGTTCGACCAGGAGGCGAGCGGCAACCTGGTGTCGAAGCTGACCTACGATGTCAACCAGTTCACCCAGACCGCCGCCCAGGTGGTGACGGTGCTGGTGCGCGACTCGGTAGCGGTCCTGGCGCTGCTCGCCTACGTGTTCTGGCTGGACTGGCAGCTGAGCCTGTTCGTGTTCGTCCTGCTGCCGGTGATCGCCGGCGTCGCCACGATCATCGGCCGCCGCCTGCGCCGCCTCAACCACGTGCTGCAGGGCGGTTTCGGTGAACTCACCCATGTGCTGGAAGAGCTGACCCGCGGTCACAAGGTGGTGAAGATCTTTCATGGTGAGGCGCAGGAGCGGCGACGCTTCCTGGCGGCGGCGAAGAAGCTGCGCCAGTTCCAGTTCAAGGTGCAGACCACCGCGGCCGCCGGCGTGCCGGTGGTGGAGTTCTTCGGTGCCATCGTCATGGCCTCCGCCATCTACATCGGCACCAGCCGTGGCCAGGCCGACCCGCTCTCGGTGGGTGGCTTCGTCGCCTTCTTCACCGCCCTGGGACTGCTGTTCTCGCCGATCAAGCGGCTCACCAAGATCAACGAGCCACTGCAGCGCGCGCTGGCTGCGGCTGAGAGCATCTACGGCCTGATCGACCGCCCGGCCGAACCCGACCAGGGCAGCCATCCGCTGCCTCGCGCCCGTGGCGAACTGGCCTTCGACCAAGTGCGCTTCCGCTACCCCGGCACCGAGCGCGACGCGCTGGACACGCTCAGCTTCGCACTGCAGCCGGGCGAGGTGCTGGCCCTGGTGGGGGCCTCTGGCAGCGGCAAGACCACCGCCGCCAGTCTGCTGCCGCGGCTCTATGAGCTGGACGGTGGCCGCATCACGCTCGACGGCATCGACATCCGCGAACTGCCTCTGGCCGACCTGCGCCGGCAGATCGCCTATGTCGGCCAGGACGTGGTGCTGTTCAACGACACCGTGGCGGCGAACATCGCCTACGGTGCCGACACCATCGACATGGCACGGGTGCGCGAGGCCGCCGCCGCGGCCCAGGCCACGGGGTTCATCGAGGAGCTGCCGGAAGGCTTCGACAGCCAGATCGGCGAGAACGGCGTGCGCCTGTCCGGCGGTCAGCGCCAGCGCCTGGCGATTGCCCGGGCGCTGTACAAGGATGCCCCGCTGCTGATCCTCGACGAGGCCACCTCGGCGCTGGACAGCGCCTCCGAGAAGCAGGTGCAGCAGGCGCTGGAGAACCTGGAGAAGGATCGCACCACGCTGGTGATCGCCCATCGCCTGTCCACCGTGGAGAAGGCCGACCGTATCCTGGTGCTGAGCCGTGGCCGGCTGGTGGAGAGCGGCAGCCACCGGGAGCTGCTGGCACAGGATGGCGTCTATGCCGGGCTCTACAAGACCCAGTTCCGCGACGCCTGAGGCCGGGGTCAGTCCAGGGCGGGCAGCACCCGCGCGCTGATCAGCCTGGCAAGCCCGGCAATCTCGGGGCGCCGCTCGGCCACCTCGACGATGTAGCCCAGGGTGCGCGGGATATCCGCCAGGTAGCCCGGCTTGTCATCGCGGTGCTTGAGGCGGGCAAAGATGCCTGCGGCCTTGAGGTGGCGCTGCACCCCCATGAGATCAAACCAGCGCAGGAATTCGGCCTCGTGCTGTTCGCGCAGGATGCCCGACTGGACCGCCTGCTCCAGGTAGCCCAGGGCCCAGCGGTCCACCTGCTGTGGCGACCAGCGGATATAGCAGTCACGCAGCAGCGAGACCAGGTCGTAGGTCACCGGCCCGATCACCGCGTCCTGGAAGTCGATCACCCCGGGGTTGTGCTGCCCGGTCACCAACAGGTTGCGGGAATGAAAATCGCGGTGCACACAGACCTGGGGCTGGGCCAGGGCGGCATCGGCCAGGGCATCGAAGGTCGCCGTCAGCATCTGTGTCTCCGACGCATCCAATGCCAGACCCAGGTGGCGCCCCAGCAGCCACTCGGGGAACAACGCCATCTCGCGCAGCAGCAGTGCCCGGTCATAGTCCGGCAGACCCTGCCGCGGGCCGCAGGCCTGCAGACTGATGAGGCTGGCCATGGCATCGCCGTAGAGGCGGTCGGCATTGCCGCTGTCGAGCACGTCCAGGTAGTGAGTGCTGCCCAGGTCCTCGAGCAGCAGGAAGCCCTGCTGCAGATCCTGGGCATGGATCGTCGGCACATGCAGCCCGGCGGCGGCGAATGCCTGGTCGACATGGACGAAGGGGGCACTGTCCTCCTTGTCCGGCGGGGCATCCATGGCGATGCGGGTCCCGCCATCGGCAAGGGTGATGCGGAAATAGCGCCGGAAGCTGGCATCGGCGGAGGCCGGCTCCAGCACGAAGTCGGCCAGCCCCAGCGATTCCCGCAACCATCGATCCAGCTCTGCCGTGCGTTTCGTCATATCCCTCATCTTCCTGATCTGCGCCATGGCAGGAGCGGCGATTATAAGGAATTCATTGAAGCATTCACCGTTCTGTGCGATTTTTAGCGGCCTTACGGGGCCCTGGCAGACACGCACCCCCGGTGCGAACCGGGGTATGGCGCCGACGGGGGAGGATCCCCCTGCCTGCGGCACCATGGCAGCGGATGATTCCAGCGGCCTCCCTGATGCCCATGACCAGCCGGCCGCGGCCGGGCTGCACGGCCGTCTCGACCCCGCCGTGCGGAGAACAAAAGTGCCCGGGATGCCCCACCGCCTCGCTATCCGTGACCTGACCCTGCTCGCCTGCCTGGCTGCGGCCTCCCCGGCCATCGCCATGCCCGAGCCCGGCATGATCGGCTGTCCCCTGCCTGCGGACACCCTGCCGGCAATCCCCGATGTGCCCCCCGGCCAGATCGCCCTCGAGGCCGATGCCGTGGAGGTCGACCAGGCCGATGCCATGGCCGTGTTCAGCGGCAACGTCCTGCTGCAGCAGGACGATCTGCGGATCGGAGCCGGGCGCATCGTCTACCGCCAGGGTCAGCATCACATCACCGCCGAGGATGATGTCCGGCTCGTCAAGCCGGAACTGCGGCTGTTCAGCGAGCGGGTCGAGTACCAGCTGGACACCGGCAGCGGCAGCGCCGAGCAGGCTCGCTTCGAGATCCCGACCATCGGCGCACGCGGCAGCGCGGCCCATATCGAGCTGCCCGGCACGGGCACCAGCCACCACAGCGATATCCGCTATACCACCTGTCTCGATGACAACCAGGTATGGCTGCTGTCCGCCGAACAGCTGGAGCTGGACCACGCGGCCGGACTCGGCACGGTGCAGCGGGCACGATTGAAGATCCATGACGTCCCTGTCCTCTATCTGCCCGGGCTGACCTTTCCCATCGACGGCGAGCGCCACAGCGGCTTCCTGGTGCCGACCATCGGCTACAGCGGCAGCAACGGACTCGACATCGAGGCCCCCTATTACCTCAACCTGGCGCCCAATTACGACCTCACCCTGATGCCACGGCTGATGACCGCGCGTGGCCTGCAGCTGGGTGGCGAGGCACGCTTCCTCGGCGAGCGTCAGTACGGCAGCGTGCTCGCCAAGTGGCTGCCGTACGACCGGGCCCGGGAGGACGGCGACAGCCAGCGCGGCTACCTGTCACTGATGCATGACCTGCAGCTGAGCCCGAGCTGGCGCTCCAGCATCCGTGCCGCCTACGCCTCCGACCACAACTATCTCGACGACCTGGGCCGCAACAATCTCGCCTACACCAGCACCCGCGACCTGGAGCGGGTCTGGGAACTCCACTACCTGGGCCGGGACTGGCAGTTGCTGGGCCGGGTGCAGCACTTCCAGATCCTCGACCAGACCCTCGCCGTCGAGGACCACCCATACAGCCGCTGGCCGCAGCAGCTGTTCCATCTCGACAAGGCCCTCAGCGGTGGCCTGCGCCTGGCCATCGACCAGGAATACGTGAATTTCCAGCGCGACACCGGCACCACCGGCCAGCGCCTCGACCTGCAACCCGCCATCGGCTACCGCTGGGAGCGCCCCTGGGCCCATATCGCTCCCCGCCTCAGCGTCCGCTACACCAGCTACCAGCTGAGCAGCCAGCCGACGGGTCAGCCCGACTCGCCCGACCGGCTCAGCGGCGCCTTCAGCCTCGACAGCGGCCTGTCCTTCGAGCGCTCGCTACGGCTGTTCCGCCGCCAGCTGACCCAGACCCTCGAACCGCGGCTGTATTACCTCTACGTCCCGAGCGTGGACCAGGACGACCTGCCGGTGTTCGACACCGACCCCTACGACTTCAGCTTCGCCAGCCTGTTCCGCGAGAACCGCTATAACGGACCGGACCGGGTGGGCGATGCCAACCGGCTCTCCCTGGGCATCACCAGTCGCCTGCGCAGCCCCGATGACGGCCGTGAACTCGGCCACCTCAGCCTCGGCCAGGTGTTCCACTTCGCCGACCGCCAGGTCACCCTGCCCGACGAGACGGCCGACAGCAGCAGCCGCTCGTCACTGGCGGTTGAACTGGCCGCAACACCGCATCGCCACTGGCGATTCGAAAGCGCGCTGGCCTGGGACCCTGACCGGGGTGAGCGGGGCGTCCTGGAGCAGGCCATCGCCCGCATCGGCTATTCCGACCGTCCAGACCGCCGCATCAATCTCGGCTACCGGCTGCGCGAGGACGAGCTGAACCAGCTCGATCTCGCCGCCACCTGGCCACTGGCCGGCGACACCCAGGCGATCGCCCGCTGGACCTACTCCACCCAGGATCAACGCACCCTCGATGCCGTCGCCGGGGTCGAGTTCGGCGATTGTTGTTGGCGACTGCGCAGCATGCTGCGCCAGCGATCCAGTGAAGACGGCACCAGCTCCGACCTGGCGCTGCTGCTGCAACTGGAACTTCGCGGCCTGGCGCGGATCGGGAGTAACATAGACAACCTGCTGTCCGGCCGCCTGGCCGGTTTCCGCAGCCAATAACCAGAGAGATCCATGCCAAACCGTATCATCCCCCTTGCCCTGCTCCTCTTCGGCCTGCTGGCCGGTCACCTGGCCCTGGCCAAGACCCTCGACCGTATTGTTGCCGTGGTCGACGACGACATCGTCCTCGCCAGCGAACTCGACCGCGAGGTGGCGAAGCTCGCACAACAGCTGCAACAGGCCCAGCGGCCGCTGCCGGACAAGGCCGTCCTGCAGAAGGAGGCATTGGACCGGCTGATCCTCACCAAGCTGCAACTGGCCCAGGCCGAGCGGCTGGGCATCAAGGTCGACAATCAGACCCTGGCCGCCGCCATCCACAACATCGCCCAGCGCAACCAGCTCACGGTGGAACAGCTGCGCGAGGTGCTGGCGCGCGACGGCGTCTCCTTCAGGGAATTCGAGGACAAGCTCAGGCAGGACATCCTGCTCACCCAACTGCGCAACAAGGAGGTCGTCAACCGCATCCAGGTGAGCGATGCGGAGATCGACGCCTATCTCGCCAAGGCCGGCCCCAGCGCCACTGACCGCAAGGAGGTACACCTCCTGCACATCCTGGTGGCGGTGCCGGAGGACGCCAGTGCCGAAGAGAAGGCCGCCGCCAAGGCCAAGGCCGAGAAGCTGGTGCAGGAACTGCAGCAAGGTGCCGATTTCGACACCCTGGCAGCACAGGCCTCGGACGCCCGACAGGCCGACCTGGGCTGGCGCCGGCTGGACCAGATACCCACCCTTTTCGCCAACGCGGCGAAGACCCTGAAAAAGGGTGGCATCGCCGGCCCGCTGCGCTCGGGCAGCGGCTATCACATCGTCAAGCTCGCCGACTACCGGGGTGGCAACCGCCAGCTGATCCCCCAGACCCATGTCCGCCACATCCTCATCAAGACCGATGAACTCACGTCGGACGAGGAGGCCAGGGAGAAGCTGCTGAAGCTGCGCGAGCGGCTGCTCAATGGCGAGGACTTTGCCACCCTGGCCCGTTCCCACTCGGAGGACACCGGCTCGGCGATCAATGGGGGTGACCTGGGCTGGGTCAATCCCGGCGACATGGTGCCGGCGTTCGAGGAGGTCATGAACCAGACCCCCGAGGGCCGGATAAGCGAGCCCTTCCGCACCCAGTTCGGCTGGCACATCCTCGAAGTCCTGGGACGCCGCCAGCACGACGCCACTGACGAGGTGCGCCGCCGCCAGGCACGCAAGGCCATTCGTCAGCGCAAGGCAAAGGAGGCCCTGGCCCGCTATCTGCAGCGGCTGCGCGACGAGGCCTACGTCGAGATCCGCCTGGACCAGGTCTCCTGAAACCGCTGGCACTGACACCGGGCGAGCCGGCCGGCATCGGGCCCGACCTGGCGGTCACACTGGCACAGCAGGCGCTGCCCTGGCCGCTGCTGGTGTTCGCCGACCCCGTGCTGCTGCGCGCCCGGGCGGAGGAACTGGGGCTGCCACTGGTCCTCGACATCCACCGCGAGAGCCTGCCTGGGGATCCGCTGCCCGCCGGGCACCTCGCCATCCGCCCGGTCGACCTGAGGCAGCCAGCGGCCAGCGGGCGGCTTGACCCGGCCAATGCACCCTATGTCCTGGAGACCCTGGAACAGGCCACCGCGTGTTGTCAGCAAGACGAATGCAGTGCCCTGGTGACGGGCCCCGTGCACAAGGGGGTGATCAACGACGCCGGCATCGAATTCAGCGGCCACACCGAATTCCTCGCCGACCTGACCGGCGGCCACCCGGTGATGATGCTCGCCTGCCCCGGGCTGAGGGTCGCCCTCGTCACCACCCACCTGCCACTGCGCGCGGTGGCGGATGCCATCACCCCAGCCCGGCTGGAGCGGGTCATCCACATCCTGCAACGAGACCTGCAGCAGCACTTCGCCATCGCCCGGCCACGTATCCTCGTCTGCGGGCTGAATCCCCATGCCGGCGAGGGCGGCCACCTGGGACGTGAGGAGGTGGAGGTCATCGAGCCGACCCTTGAACGCCTGCGCAGCGAGGGTCTTCAGCTCTATGGGCCGCTACCCGCAGACACCCTGTTCACACCCCGTTACCTGTCGCAGGCCGATGCGGTGCTCGCCATGTATCATGACCAGGGTCTGCCGGTGCTCAAACACATGGGATTCGGCAAGGCGGTGAACATCACCCTCGGACTGCCGATCATCCGCACATCGGTGGATCACGGAACGGCCTGCGACCTGGCGGGCAGCGGCCGCGCCGACCCCGGCAGCCTGCGGGAGGCGCTCGAACTGGCCGCGCAGATGGCCGGGTGACCCGGGACGGAACCAACGGTGGGGAGCAAGGACATGCATCCGCAACGGCAGCGACAGGACGGCTTCACCCTCATTGAGCTGATGATCGGGGTGGTGGTGATCGCCCTGCTCGGTGCCATCGCCTACCCGCTATACACCGCACAGGTACAGAAAAGCCGACGGGTCGAGGCCCAGGCCAGCCTGCTCGAACTCGCCACCCGCCAGACCCAGTGGCGCAGCCGGCACCTCGCCTACGCCAGCCTCTCCGACCTTCTCCTCATGCCGCCGGCCATGGCCGACCCGGACGATAGCCACTACGCCTACAGCGTGTCAGCAGATGCGACAGGCTTCGAGATCACCGCCGCGCCACGTGGCGCCCAGGTCGATGACAGCTGCGGCACCCTGCGGCTGGCGCAGGACCTGGGTGGCGAGCCCGCCGCCTGCTGGTAGCTCACCCTATTCCGGACCCTCCTCCGGGTCACCGCCCACGGCCGTCGCGGCCAGCTGCCACTGATCGAGCAGCTCACCCGAGCGCACCGGCGAACGCTGGCCGATGTGACCCTGCAGACGAAGTTCGCGTGGCTCGCCCCGCATGCCCGTCCAGACGACCACGACCGTGACGGTCTTGTACGGCGGGTCATCGTGGCGGACCACCTCCCAATGACGCGAGAAGTGTGTGCTGGCGCCCACCACCGGGTCGGCATCAGCCCCTGTCTCGATGGCCTCATAGCCATTTTCACCGACATAACCCTGCAGTATCGCCAGCTGCCCGCGGGCAAGCGACAGGGCCTGGTCGCGGTTTCTCGCTGCGGCTGCATCCATCAAGGCCGTGCCCTGAAAGCGTCCGAGCGCCAGGACGCCGATACTGAGGATCAGCACGGCAACCAGCACCTCCAG
>JANTHH010000076.1 GCA_024762485.1 Chromatiales bacterium | reverse complement strand
CCACCTGCTGCACCGAGCATGTGCCCGGTCATCGACTTGGTGGAGCTGACACACAGCTTGTAGGCATGATCGCCGAAGGCACGTTTCACGCCCTGGGTCTCGGCCACGTCGCCGGCGGGCGTGGAGGTGCCATGGGCATTGATGTAGGCGACCTCGTCGAGGTTGGCGCCGGCATCATCAAGCGCGAGCTGCATGCAGGCCGCGGCCCCCTCGCCTCCCGGCGACGGTGATGTCATGTGGTAGGCATCGGAGTTCATAGCCGAGCCGACGATTTCCGCATAGATCTTCGCGCCGCGGGCCTTGGCGTGCTCGAGCTCCTCCAGTACCACGACACCGGCACCATCGCTGAGGACGAAGCCATCGCGGTCCCTGTCCCACGGACGGCTGGCCGCCTGTGGATCGTCGTTGCGGGTGGACAGGGCGCGGGCGGCGGCAAAACCACCCAGGCCCGTCGGCGTGGTCGCCATCTCGGCACCGCCAGCGACCATGGCATCGGCCACGCCGTACTGGATCATGCGCATGGCCTCCCCGATGTTGTGCGCACCGGTGCTGCATGCCGAGACGATGGAGATGTTCGGCCCCTTGAACCCGTACTTGATGGACAGGTTGCCGGCGACCATGTTGATGATGTTGGCAGGGACGAAGAACGGGGAGATCTTCCGCGGCCCACCCTTCAGATAGTTGCCGTAGCCGGTCTCGATACCACCGATACCGCCGATGCCCGATCCGACTGCAACACCGATACGGGGGGCTGTGGCGTCGCTCGCCTCAAGTCCGGCGTCTTCAACGGCCTGGATACCCGCGGCCATGCCGTAGTGAATGAAAGGATCCATCTTCTTGGCATCCTTCCGGGAGATGTACTTCTCCAGGTCGAAGCCGTAGATCGGCCCGCCGAAGCGCACGCTGAAGGGCTCGATGTCGAAGTGTGTTATCGGCTGGATACCGCTTTTGCCGGCCAGGATGTTTTCCCAGGCCTCGGAGACTGTTTGGCCCACAGGCGCGATCATGCCCAGGCCCGTTACAACAACCCTTCTTTTAGACATCGAGGATATTTCCTTTGACAATCTGCATCACCCAAAACCAAGAAGCCGCAATCCCATGACCATGATGGAATCTGCGGCCCTTCACACCGACCTGCCGACTGGCTCAGTCCGAGTGTGCAGTTACGTAATCGATAGCCTGCTGCACGGTCGTGATCTTCTCCGCCTCTTCGTCCGGAATCTCGGTCCCGAACTCTTCTTCCAGCGCCATGACCAGTTCAACGGTATCCAGCGAGTCAGCGCCGAGATCGTCAACGAAGGATGAGGTATTGGTCACTTCGTCCTCACTCACGCCCAGTTGCTCGACGACAATCTTCTTAACGCGTTCTTCGATGTTGCTCATCTGCTTATATTCCTCTGTTTCATACGTGATCCCGGGTCACGCGTGGAAGCCGTATTGTATGCGTAAAAGCCTGGGGATCAAAGCCACAATGACAAGAATGTTAAAATTATTTTCTTTCTAACATTCATATGGTTAGAACAACTAATTGATTAATTGGATTAGCACATGTACATGCCGCCGTTCACATTGATCGTCTCGCCGGTGATATAGCCGGCGGCGGCTGATGCCAGAAAGCTGACCACGCCGGCAATCTCGGCCGGGGTTCCCAGACGTGCCATGGGGATGCCGCTGAGGATTGCCGTTTTCTGATCGTCGTTGAGTGAGCGGGTCATGTCGGTGTCGATGAAACCGGGGGCCACTGTGTTGACCGTGATGCCCCGTACGCCGACCTCGCGCGCCAGGGACTTGCTGAAGCCGATCACCCCGGCCTTGGCGGCCGCATAATTCGTCTGTCCGGGGTTACCGGAAAGGCCGACGACCGAGCCGATATTGATGATGCGGCCATGCTTCGCCTTGGTCATACCCCTGAGTACAGCCTTGCTGAGGCGGTAGACCGAACTGAGATTGGTGTTGATGATGGCATCCCAGTCCTCGTCCTTCATGCGCATCAGCAAACCGTCACGGGTGATGCCGGCATTGTTGACCAGCACCGTGATGGTGCCGAACTCGTCCGTGATCGCCTTGATCACCGCGTTGACGGAATCCGGGTCGGTCACGTTCAGGCACAGGCCCTTCCCCTTGATCCCGGCGGCTGCCAGGCGTGCGCCTATCGCATCGGCACCGTCCTGTGATGTTGCCGTGCCGATGACCGTCGCCCCCTTGGAGCCGAGATCGTCAGCTATTGCCTGACCAATACCCCGGCTGGCACCGGTGACCAATACGATTTCCTGTTCAAGCATTGACTGCCTCCAGAGCGGCTTCCAGACTGGCGGGATCGAACACCGCCAAGCCCTTGATGCGCTTGTCGATACGTTTGTTCAGACCGGTCAGGACCTTTCCCGGCCCCAGTTCGATGACCTGTTGAGTGCCCTCGTCCGCCATTTTCTGCACGGTTTCCACCCAGCGGACAGGACGATGCAGCTGGTGAACCAGCATCTCCTTCATGTCGGACGTGGACGCGGCGGACTCGACACTGACATTGTGTAGCACGGGTGATGACGGCACGCGCATCTCTGTGTCAGCGAGCACGCTTGCGAGCTGCAGGGCCGCAGGCTCCATCAGCGAGCAGTGGGACGGAACGCTGACCGGCAGCAGGATGGCCCGCTTCGCACCCTTGGCCTTGGCCTCGTCGACCGCGCGACGGACCGCCTCGGCCTCACCGGCAATAACCACCTGCCCGGGTGAATTGTAATTCACCGGCTCCACCACGCTGCCCTGCTCGGCATCGTGGCAGACCGCCGCGACTTCAAGGTCACTCAATCCCAGGATGGCTGCCATGCCCCCCCTGCCCTCGGGCACCGCCTCTTGCATGAAGCGCCCACGACGGCTGACCACGGTGACCGCATCAGCAAACGACAGGGCGTCCGCCGCCACCAGTGCTGTGTACTCACCCAGGCTGTGACCGGCCGATGTCAATGCGGTGGCCCCACCCTGACCATCCCAGACCCGCCAGGTCGCAATACCCGCAGCCAGCATGGCCGGCTGGGTGTTCTCGGTACGATTGAGTTCCGTATCGGGGCCCTGCTGGCTCATGCGCCAGAGATCGATGCCGAGGGCATCGGAGGCCTCCTCGAATGTCTGCCTGACAACGGGATAGGCCTCTGACAGCGCGGACAGCATGCCGACAGATTGCGAGCCCTGGCCCGGGAAAACGAAACTGGGTTTCTGAGGCATTGTTCTTGTGTATATCAGATCAGTATTTAAGGAGCACGGAGCCCCAGGTGAAACCGCCACCGAAGGCCTCAAGCAACACGGTCTCTCCGCGCTTGATGCGCCCGTCGCGGACCGCCACGTCCAGCGCCAGGGGCACCGAGGCCGCCGAGGTGTTGCCGTGGGTATCCACGGTGACGACAACCCGTTCCATGGGCATGCTCAGCTTGCGCGCGGTTGCCTGGATGATGCGGATATTGGCCTGATGAGGCACCAGCCAGTCGATGTCGCTCTTGTCCAGTCCGTTTGCCGCCAGGGTCTCATCGACAATACGACCGAGGGTATTGACCGCGACCCGGAAGGTCTCATTACCACGCATCTTCACGTAGGCGTCGTCCCCGGTGGGGCAGCCCCCGCTGGTGGAGACCCCCCCCGGTACATACAGCAATTTCTCATAACTGCCGTCGGCATGGAGATGGCTGGAGAGGATGCCCGGCTCGTCACTGGCCTCGAGCACGACGGCACCGGCACCGTCTCCGAACAGCACGCAGGTTGCCCGGTCATTCCAGTCGATGATGCGCGACATGGTCTCGGCACCCACCACCAGCGCGCAGCGGGCAGCACCGGTTCGGATGAATTTATCGGCCACATCCAGCGCATAGACGAAGCCGGTACAGACGGCCTGGATATCGAATGCCGGACAGCCATGGATGTCCAGACGCTGTTGCAACAGGCATGCCGTGCTCGGGAATATCCGGTCCGGTGTGGTGGTGGCAACGATGATCAGGTCCACATCGTCGGTGGTCCGCCCCGCCGCCTCCAATGCACGGCGCGCCGCCCCTTCCGCGAGATCGCAGGTGGTCTCATTGTCGTCTGCGACCCGCCGGCTTTTGATGCCGGTACGTTCCCGTATCCATTCATCGGAGGTGTCGACCATTCTCTCGAGGTCGCTGTTCGTCAGTTCCTTGGCCGGCAGATAACCGCCGGTACCACTGATTCTTGCGAAGGTCGTCACGCGCTGGCCCTGTCGTCGAGTTGCTCTTCCACCTGACGGGAGATGCGCGAAGCGACATCGGCCAGGACCTCCTTTTTCGCGATATCGATGGCGCTGCAGAACCCGACCGCATCGGTGCCGCCATGGCTCTTCACCACGATCCCACGCAGGCCGACGAGCGTGGCGCCGTTGTAGCGGCGCGGGTCGATCCGTCGGCGAAGGCTGCGCAGCACCGGCAGGGCCACTAGACCAGCCAGACGGGTGAAGACATTGCGCTTGAATTCAACCTGCATGAAGTGGCCGATCATCTTTGCCACGCCCTCACTGCTCTTCAGTGCCACGTTGCCGACAAAACCGTCGGATACGATGACATCGATATCGGACATGTAGATATCGTCACCCTCGACATAGCCCTGGTAGTTGAGCTTGCTGCGCTGCAGCAACTCGTTGGCCTGTTTGACCTGGTCGTTGCCCTTGATCTCTTCCTGGCCGATGTTCAGCAGACCCACCCGCGGCGATTCCAGACCCTCGACCGCACTGACCAATTCGGCGCCCATCACGGCGAACTGGAACAGGTGATCGGCCGAGCAGTCGACATTGGCGCCCAGGTCCAGCATCCACGTCCGGCCGTATCGGGTCGGCAGTGCTGTGATGATTGCCGGGCGGTCCACGTGTGGCAGGGTCTTCAGCACGAAGCGGGCGGTGGCCATCAGTGCGCCGGTGTTGCCCGCACTGACACAGGCATCCGCATCACCCGTCTTGACCAGGTCGATGGCCACGCGCATGGACGAATCCTTCTTGCCCCGCAGTGCCCGCGAGGGCAATTCATCCATTGCCACCTCCTGGGTGGCATGGCGGATGGACAGGCGCTCGGGCAGATCACCCTTCGGCAACAGGGGCTGGATGGCGTCTTCGCGGCCAACCAGGACCAGGCGCACATCCGGGTTCTGCTGGAGATACATCAATGCAGCCGGCACGATCACGTCGTATCCGTGATCGCCGCCGGCTGCATCGAGTGCAACGGTGATTATTTCAGTCACAAGCTATTCTGCAACAGCACCGAGGGAGCGGCATGTCGCGGGTTCCCGTTACCGGGAAATCAGCCTTCTTGATCG
This sequence comes from Chromatiales bacterium, assembly GCA_024762485.1. Classification (GTDB taxonomy): domain Bacteria; phylum Pseudomonadota; class Gammaproteobacteria; order Chromatiales; family Chromatiaceae; genus JANTHH01. The sequence continues at coordinate 6,161 of JANTHH010000076.1, read as the reverse complement.
ACGACCTTGCGTCCACGGTAAAAACCGTCCGGCGACACATGGTGACGCAGGTGGGTCTCACCGGATGTCGGATCGATGGACAGAGCCTCGGACTTGAGGCCATCGTGAGAACGGCGCATGCCGCGCTTGGAAGGGGTTTTACGACTCTTTTGGACCGCCATCGCTAGTCTCCTGAAAAGCAGGTCAATGTTCTGGTTTTTCCGACTTCAGTTCCGCCAGTTGAGCGAAGGGGTTCACCTTCTCCTCATCTGCGTCCGCGTCGACCAGCCCAACCTCGGGCTCGTCGCAGAAATCGGCCAGCCGCAGGCCACAGGCCTCGACTGGATGTACGGGTGCCACCGGCAGGGCCAGCAACAATTCATCTTCGAGCAGATCCGACAGGGGGATCGACTCATCTTTTTCGAGCAGCAGGGGATCCAGCTCGTCCGGCAGCCTTTCGGCCTCCTCCGGACCCGCCACGACGGCCAGTGAAATCTCCGACCTGACCGCCAGGGGCATGGGCTCCATGCAGCGCTGGCAGGCCACCTGCATCGTCGTCTCGATCCATCCGTCAATCCGAGCGGAGCCCCGATCGCCTCTGTCGAACCGCAGTTCGTAGAGGACCTCCCCCTCCGTGGAGGCGAGAAGCGGGGCCAGTCTCGACAGTGAACTCAGAGCAAGACTTCCGGAAAAGTGCTTGCCCAGATCACACAGGCGTCTCGGATTGGCCACATCTGGCAAAGGCGACGACATAATCGGACGATTCTATTTGCAACAAGCCCTTGTGTCAAAAGACAAAGTGCCCGTTTCCACCATCATGGCAACAGGGTTCCGGCAACATCCCATCCTGCTGTACTGGGCTCAGTGACCGACCACGGCCAGCAACACACCAGCGGCGACAGCCGAGCCGATGACCCCGGCCACGTTCGGGCCCATCGCATGCATGAGCAGGAAATTGTGTTGATTCGCCTCCAGGCCGACCTTGTTGACCACCCTTGCGGCCATCGGCACGGCGGAGACCCCGGCTGCCCCGATCAGTGGGTTGATCTTGCCGCCCGATACACGATGCAACACCTTGCCCATCAGCACGCCAGCCGCGGTACCCACGCAGAAGGCACCCGCACCGAGTGCCAGGATGCCCAGGGTGTCGAGCGTGAGAAACTTGTCCGCGGACAGCTTTGAGCCCACCGCCAGGCCAAGAAAGATGGTCACCACATTGATGATCTCATTCTGCGCCGCTTTGGAAAGACGCTCGACCACCCCGGATTCACGCAACAGATTGCCGAAGGTCAGCATGCCGATCAGTGGCGCAGCCGATGGCAGAAACAGCACGCACAGCAGGAGGACGGTCAAGGGGAAGAAGATCTTTTCGGTCTTGCTCACCGGACGCAACTGGGACATCTCCACCCGACGCTCTTCTTCGCTGGTGAGTGCCCGCATGATCGGTGGCTGGATGATCGGCACCAGCGCCATGTAGGAGTACGCAGCAACCGCAATTGCACCCAGCAGATCGGGTGACAGGCGGGACGCAAGAAAAATCGCCGTTGGCCCGTCGGCGCCACCGATGATGGCTATGGCCGACGCGTCCGCAAGGGTGAAATCGAAGCCTGGCAGCCAGTTCAGGGCCAGTGCGCCGAGCAAGGTAACGAAGATGCCGAACTGGGCAGCGGCCCCAAGCAGCAGCGTGGTCGGACGCGCGATGAGCGCACTGAAATCGGTCAGGGCGCCAACACCCATGAAGATCAGCAGTGGAAACACGCCTGTTTCGATGCCGACGGCATAGATCATTCCCAGCAGACCATCGTGGCCTCCGATGTCGGCAACCGGGATGTTGCTGAGGACGGCACCGAAGCCGATGGGGACCAGCAGCAGGGGCTCAAATTTCTTCACCACCGCGAGCCAGATCAGCGACAGGCCGACCAGGATCATCAAACTCTGGCCCCACCCCATGTTGGCAATCCCCATGGATTGCCAGAGTGCTTGATATCCCTGTTCCATCAGGCGAGGGTCAACAGGGTTTCGCCGACCTGGACAGCGTCCCCTTCCTTGACGTTGACCTGCGCGATGGTGCCAGCGGCGGGTGAGCGCACCTCGGTCTCCATCTTCATCGCCTCGAGGATCATGATGACATCACCCTCGGCAACCGCCTGACCTGGCGCCACCAGTATCTTGAAGATGTTGCCCGCCAGCGGTGCGGGCACGGCCTGCCCGCCTGTGGCCGGTTGTGGATCGGTTGCCGCTGGCGCAGCGGGTGATGCAGCGACCACTTCTCCCCCGGGGGCCACGGTAACCTGGTAGGCGCGTCCATCGACGGTAACGGTATAGGACTCCGTGCCGCCGACAGCACTTGCCGGTGCAGCAGCGGTGACGGCCTGGCTGCCTTCCTGCTCAGCGCCCGGCGCCGGCTCGAAGGCTGCGGGATTGCCCCGGTTCTCGATGAATTTGAGGCCTACCTGCGGGAACTGGGCGTAGATCAGCACGTCCTCGATCACCGGCTCGGTCAACGCCAGTCCCTTCTCGCTGGCGATGTCCTTCAGCCCCTGAGTCAGGGTATCGAGTTCCGGCTCGATCAGGTCTGCCGGTCGGCAGGTGATCGGCTGTTCGTTCTCGCCGAGCACACGCGCCTGCAACTCACTGTTCACCGGCGCGGCTGTCTGCCCGTATTCGCCACGCAGTACGCCGGCCGTTTCCTTGGTGATGGTCTTGTAGCGTTCACCGGTGAGCACGTTGATCACCGCCTGGGTGCCGACGATCTGAGAGGTCGGTGTCACCAGCGGGATGTAGCCGAGATCCTTGCGTACCCGTGGGATCTCCTGCAGCACTTCATCCATGCGATCGAGTGCATGCTGTTCCCGCAATTGATTTTCCATGTTGGTGAGCATGCCACCTGGTACCTGAGCGACGAGAATGCGGGAGTCGACACCGCGCAGCGAACCCTCGAAGCTGGCGTACTTTTTCCTGACCTTGCGGAAATAGTCGGCGATATCCTCCAGCGCCTCGATGTCCAGTCCGGTATCCCTGTCGGTACCCTGCAGGATCGCCACCAGTGACTCGGTGGCCGAGTGTCCATAGGTATGTGACATGGACGAGATGGCGGCATCCACGCCGTCGATGCCCGCCTCGGCAACCTTCAGTGCGGTGGCGGTGCTCATGCCGGTGGTGGCATGGGAATGGAGATGGATCGGCAGCGAGGTGGTCTCTTTCAGACGGGTCACCAGTTCGTAACCGGCATAGGGTTTCAACAGCCCCGCCATGTCCTTGATGCAGATGGAATGACAACCCATCTCCTCCAGGCGCCGGCCCATCTCGGCAAACCCCTCCACCGTGTGCACCGGGCTGACGGTGTAGCAGATCGTGCCCTGGGCGTGTTTGCCGGTCTTCAGCGCACACGCGACGGCCGTCTCCAGGTTGCGGGGGTCGTTCATCGCATCGAAGATGCGGAACACGTCCATCCCATTCTCCGCGGCCCGCTGGACGAATGCCTCGACCACATCATCCCCATAGTGTCGATAGCCCAGCAGGTTCTGCCCACGCAGCAACATCTGCTGCCGGGTCTTCGGCATCGCGGATTTGAGTTGCCGCAGCCGCTCCCATGGATCCTCCCCGAGGTAACGGATACAGGCATCGAAGGTGGCCCCACCCCAGGTCTCGAGCGACCAGAAACCCACCTCATCGAGCCTGGCTGCGATCGGCAGCATGTCATCGAGCCGCAACCGTGTTGCGAACAGGGACTGATGGGCGTCACGCAGAACCACATCGGTGATAGCAAGTCGCTGGGATGGCATGGTATTGGAGTGCTCCAGGAAAGGGAGTGATCAGCCGTTGTGGCTGGCGCGATAACGCGCAATCGCTGCTGCGATGACGGGGACAGGCACATCGCCGCTGGCGGTGGAGGGAACAACGGCCTGGCGAACAGGGAGCTTCGACTCGTCCTCCTCACCACCGATCAGCATCGCCAGTTGGGACATGCCCTTGAGCACGAAGACCAGCAGGATGAGGAAGCCAAAGACAATGCCCATACCCAACAGCATGACTTCAACTCCGGCAAGCATCAGATCTGCCATCGGCATGATTAACCTCAGAGCGTTTCAATAGGGACGCCGTAGCGCGCACAAAACTCCGGTTTTTTATGTGAACGACCGGCTTATGTCAAGAAAATCCGGCACTTGACAGCAGGAAGCTTCTCCCGGCAGCGCGAGGCCCACGTAAATCCTGGAGGTGCATCCTCAGGGGATGGCGCCGGCCTCCGGGGTGTCGACCACAGGCTCTGATTCCGTGCAGGAAGCTGGCAGAAAGCGCACAGCACGCGCCAGCCATTCTTCCTCCAGACCGACCTTCGTCCGGTCGGCCGCCGCCATGTTGCGGAAAAACACGGCCCGTTCGTGGATCAGCGCATTCAGCATCTGCTGCTGCAGATGCCGGTGGCACGCCTCGACTGTCTTGAATGTAAGCGGTCCGACGATGCCATCGAGCCGCAGCGTCGCCATACCGCTGTCATTACAGACCTGCTGGAGGAAGCAGATGGCGCGACGCGGACCATGACAGATTGCTGCATCGACGATCAGTGGCTGGATAGGCCATGGCAACCTGTCGATGCAGGGCAGGTGGTAATAGCGCCAAGCATAGAGGTCGCGTGCAACCGCCAGGCTCAGTGATTCCAGTTCTGCATTCGTCACCGGTCGTTGGTGGAAGCGTGAAAGCAGGGAGCGGTTAATGCCGAAGCGCACGGATTCACCGGCTGCCAGGGTCTGGCCGGAATTCGTCTTTAGCCAGTCATCGATCACGTCCATCACGGTGGGGAACATCACATGACCTCCAGTCATACAGCCGTGGCAGATGCTGTCGGCTGTACCCTCTCCCATGGGCGTGTTAATTATAGGCCGAGTTGATCAGTGAAGAGCCCCTGCAATGCCCCCGATAGTGACGCCCCCCAAGATAGTACTGGGTTCCACATCCCCCTTTCGCCGTGAGTTGCTCGCCCGACTGGCTATCGCCTTCGACTGCGACAAGCCGGAAGTAGACGAGACCGCCATGCCCGGCGAGGTTCCGGAGCAACTGGTGACCCGACTCGCCGAGGCCAAGGCCCGGGCCGTCGGCGGACGTCACCCGCAAGCGCTGGTCATCGGCTCGGACCAGGTGGCCTGCATTGATGGCGAGATCCTCGGCAAGCCCGGCGGCAGGGCAGCAGCCATCGACCAGCTGATGCGCGCCAGCGGCAACATCGTCACCTTCCACACCGGTCTCTGCCTGCTGAATACCGCAACGGGACGGGCACAGGTCTGCCGTGAGCCCTTCCGGGTGCATTTCCGCCAGCTCGACGAGGGACAGATCAGCCGCTATGTGGACAGGGAGCAGCCTTTCAACTGCGCGGGGAGCTTCAAGTCGGAGGGGTTGGGTATCAGTCTGTTCGAACGCCTGGAGGGTGACGATCCCAATGCACTGATCGGCCTGCCCCTGATCCAGCTGATCCGCATGCTCGACCGTGAGGGCATTGCGATCCCCTGAGCCTGGTTCCGCTCAGCCCTGAACCTTGCTGACCACATAGCGGAACTTGCCCGAGCGTTCCCGGGGGATCTCGTCCACCGGCTCGATCCGTATCTCCACCCCCTCGCCGAGCCTCTTCTGCAGCCCCTCGCGCACGGTCGCCTCCACTTCCGCCGAGTAGCCCTCGCCGGGAACGATCAGCACACGGGTCAGTCCCGGGGATTCCTGGATGATCTTGAAGGCCGCCACCGATGGCTGCTCGCGCAGCACGTAGATCAGCGCCAGGCCGTGCATCAGGGTGCCGTCCGCGGCGACGATGAAGTCGGTGGTACGGCCATGGATCTCCTTCAGCAACGGCAGGCCCCGGCCACAACTGCAGGGCTGCACGTCGCGCACCGCCACGTCCCCGGTACGGTAACGGATGAAGGGGAAGTCACGTGTCGCCAGATGGGTCACCACCACCTCGCCCGCCTCGCCCGGTGGCAGCACCCTGCCCTCGTTGTCGACGATCTCGACGATGATGTCCTCGGCAGTGATATGCATCCCGCCTGCAGGACACTGGTGGGCGATGAAGCCGGCGTCCCTGCCACCGTAACCATTGGCAACGGGACAGCCGAACACCCGCTCGATGTCCGCGCGTTGTTGCTCGTAGAGGCGTTCCGAGGTCACGAAGGCAACCCTGATGCCGAGATCATCCA
>JANTHH010000075.1 GCA_024762485.1 Chromatiales bacterium | reverse complement strand
GGACATCGAGACCATCGGCCCCGATGCCCTGCTGATCGAGGCGCTGAACCGCATGTCCAGCCTGCAGGTCAGCCACCTGCCGGTGATGGATCACGACCAGCCGCTGGGCATGTTGTCGCTGAATGACCTGGCGCGATACCAGAGCGCCAATGCGGCCTTCATGAGTGTCGACATCCGCAAGGCTGAAGACCTCGACCAGCTGACCGCCATTACCGCACGACTGCCCGAGCTGCAGCTGCAACTGGCCAACGCCGGGGCCAACGCACAACAGATCGGCGAGGCTGTCTCCACCATCACCGACAGCCTGACCCAGCGCCTGCTGGCAATGGCCGAGGCGACACTGGGGCCACCGCCGATCGCCTATTGCTGGCTGGCCGGCGGCTCCCAGGCGCGACGTGAGCAGACCAGCCACTCGGACCAGGACAACGCCCTGCTGCTGGCCGATGACTACGAGGCTGATCTTCATGGCAGCTATTTCGAGGCCATGGCGAGGCAGGTCTGCGACGGCCTCAACGCCTGCGGCTTCGTCTACTGCCCGGGCGACGCCATGGCCAGCAATAGCCAGTGGCGCCAGCCGCTGACCACCTGGGACAGCTATTTCAGGCGCTGGATCGACACCCCGGAGCCGAAGGCGCTGATGCTGTCGAGCATCTTCTTCGACCTGCGTCCGGTGGCCGGCGAGAGCGCCCTGTTCAATCAGCTGCAGCATGCCGTCATGGCACGGACGAAGGGCAATGCCATCTTCCTCGCCCACATGGCGGCCAACGCGCTGAGCCATCGCCCGCCGCTCGGTTTCTTCCGCACCTTCACCCTGATCCACGATGGTGAGCACGACGACACCTTCGACATCAAGCACCGCGGCATCGTCCCGATCACCGACATTGCCCGCGTGCTGGCACTGTCCGCCGGCCTGCCCGAGGTCAACACCATGGAACGGCTGCGCGCGGCGGACAAGGCCGGCGCGCTCAGCCACGAGATGGCAGAGAACCTGCGGGACGCCCTGGAGTACATCGCGCTGCTGCGTATCCGTCACCAGGCCGGACAGATACGCCGTGGCCAGCCTGCCGACAATTACCTGCCGCCGGCTGAGCTGTCGGAGCTGGAACGCGAGCATCTGAAAGATGCCTTCAAGGTGATCAAGACCATGCAGGAGAGCTTCGAGACCCGCTACCAGACCGGGCGGCTCGGCTGAGCATGTGGCCCGACTGGTTCAGCCTGGAGGCGAAGCGGCGACGCGCCCTGCAGCGGGCGCCGGCCGGTCCGATGCGCGACTTCCTCGCTGCACCGCTGGCCGCACCGGACACCCCCTGCGCGGCGGCGGAGATCGTCTCCCTCGACCTCGAGACCACCGGCCTCGACCCGACCCGCCACCACATCCTCAGCATGGGCCTGGTGGAAATCCGCCAGCAGACCATCCATCTCGACAGTGCCTGGCACCGGCTGATCCGCCAGCACGACGAGCTGCCGGCCGAGTCGGTGGTGATCCACCGCATCACCGATGACCAGGCCGCCGCCGGCATGCCACTGGAGGAGACCCTGCCGCAGCTGCTGGCCCGCCTCGCGGGCCGGGTGATGCTGGTGCACTTCGCCCGCGTCGAGCAGCGCTTTCTCGACGCCGCCTGCCGCCGCCTCTACGGTGCGCCGTTTCTCATCCCCACCATCGACACCCTGGTGCTGGCCCAGCGCTATCTCAGCCTGCGCAACCACAGCATCCAGGCCGGTGACCTGCGACTGTTCAACCTGCGACCTCGCTTCGGCCTGCCGCGCTACCGGGCGCACAACGCGCTCAGCGATGCGCTGGCCACCGCCGAGCTGTTCCTCGCCATGAGCGCCGAGATGGCGCCCGGCGACAGCTGCCGGCTGAAGAAAATGCGCTGTAACTGACCCAGGTAAAAAGGCCGGCGACGAGCCCCTTGTCGCTGCGGGTGGAAATTGCCATGCTTCGCACCCCATAAGGCAACAACAAGATCCCGTCCCAAGCTGAGGAGACAGCCATGTCCGAGTCCAAGGTCTATCCGGTTCCCGCCGACTTTGCCGCCCAGGCCCACGTCAACGCCGAGCAGTACACCGCCATGTACCAGCGTTCGGTGGATGACCCGGACGGCTTCTGGTCCGACATGGCCCACGAGTACCTGACCTGGTCCGGCGAATGGGACAAGGCACTGGACTGGAGCTTCGCCAAGGACGACCTGCACATCGAGTGGTTCAAGGGCGGCAAGCTCAACGTCAGCGTCAACTGCCTGGACCGCCACCTGGCGACCCGCGGCGACCAGACCGCCATCCTCTGGGAGGGCGACGACCCCAACCTGAGCAAGACCATCAGCTACAACGCGCTGCACGCGGATGTGAACAAGTTCGCCAACGTGCTCAAGGGCCGCGGCGTGAAGAAGGGCGACCGGGTTTCGATCTACATGCCGATGATCCCCGAGGCGGTGGTGGCGATGCTCGCCTGCACCCGCATCGGCGCGGTGCATTCCATCGTCTTCTCCGCCTTCGCCCCCGACGCGCTGGCCGACCGCATCCTCGACTCCGACTGCCAGTTCCTGATCACCGCCGACCATTCCATCCGTGGCGGCAAGGTGCTGCCGCTCAAGGCCAACGCCGACAAGGCGCTGGAACGCTGCCCCAACGTGCACACCAGCATCGTGGTGCGCCACGGCGGCGAGCCGGTGGCCTGGAACGATGCGCGCGATGTCTGGTATCACGAGGCGATGGCCACCGCCGACCCCGTCTGCGAGCCAGAGCCGATGGACGCCGAAGACCCGATGTTCATCCTTTATACCTCCGGTTCCACCGGCAAGCCCAAGGGCGTGCTGCACACAACCGGCGGCTACCTGCTGCAGGCGGCGATGACCCACAAGCTGGTGTTCGACTACAAGGACGGCGAGGTCTACTGGTGCACCGCCGACATCGGCTGGGTCACCGGTCACAGCTATATCGTCTACGGCCCGCTGACCAACGGCGCCATCAGCCTGATGTTCGAAGGCGTGCCCACCTATCCGGACGTCGGCCGCTTCTGGCAGATCATCGACAAACACCAGGTGGCCAGCTTCTACACTGCGCCCACCGCCATCCGTGCGCTGATGGCCCATGGCGACGACCCGGTGAAGGCCACCAGCCGGGCCTCGCTGCGGGTGCTGGGCACCGTCGGTGAGCCGATCAACCCCGAGGCCTGGGAGTGGTATTACCACGTGGTCGGTGACGCCCGCTGCCCGGTGGTCGACACCTGGTGGCAGACCGAGACCGGCGCCCACCTGATCACCCCGCTGCCCGGTGCCACCCCGCTCAAGCCCGGCTCGGCCTCCTGGCCGTTCTTCGGCGTGCAGCCGGTGCTGCTGGACGACCAGGGCAAGGAACTGGAGGGCGCCGCCGCCGGCAACCTCGCCATCAAGCACCCCTGGCCGAGCATGATGCGCAGCGTCTACGGCGACCACCAGCGGTTCTACGACACCTATTTCGCCATGTACCCGGGCTACTACTTCACCGGCGACGGTGCCCGCCGCGACGAAGACGGCTACTACTGGATCACCGGCCGCGTCGATGACGTGCTCAATGTCTCCGGCCACCGCCTGGGTACCGCCGAGATCGAGTCCGCGCTGGTGCTGCATCCCAAGGTCGCCGAGGCGGCGGTGGTGGGCTATCCCCACGAGATCACCGGCCAGGGCATCTATGCCTATGTCACGCTGATGGCCGGCGAAGAAGGCGACGATGCGCTGAAAAAGGAGCTGGTGGACCTGGTGCGCCAGGAGATCGGCCCCATCGCCAAGATCAATGTCATCCAGTGGGCGCCTGGGCTGCCCAAGACCCGCTCCGGCAAGATCATGCGCCGCATCCTGCGCAAGATCGCCGCCAACGAGATCGACACCCTCGGCGACACCTCCACCCTGGCCGACCCCAGCGTGGTGGAGCACCTGATCGAGAACCGGGCCAACCGCTGACCCGCGATCACCGCGCATACCCAACCCTGCGGGGCGCCCGATGGCGCCCCGTTTTGCGAGAAACACCATGGCGACCAAGCGAAACCTGCACAAGACCTTTCTGCTCACCCTGCTGGTGATCACCCCGCTGTGGTGGCTGCTGATGACCGAGGACGGGCAGCGGCGCGCGGATGCCGCACTGCTGTGGCTGAGCGGCGACAAATCCATCGAACTCAACCTCGAGGCCCTCGATACCCAACTGAGCGAAGAGGAGCTGCGCAAGGTCTATCCGGATCTACCCTGGCAGTGCCAGGCCGCCCACACCCGCTTCGGCGACCGCGTCTGCAGCAGCCCCATCGGCACCTACAACGGCCTGCCGGCACGCATGATCAGCCTGTTCTTTGCCGACGATCGCATCACCGTGCTCAAACTCGACTACCGCGAGCCTTATCACGCCCAACTGATCCATCAGCTGGAACAACAGCTCGGTCAGCCACTGGTGGTCCCCGTTACCCCGTCGGACGCGCCCGGCAGCGCCAGTCTCCTGAAGTGGTCGACGCCCCACGGCACCCTGGTGATGAAACAGGCACTGGAAGAACAGGACGAGCCCGCCCTGCTGTGGCTGGCGACCCGGCTCTGAACCGGCACACCGACAGTGGCACGGCCCGACGGGTAGTGTAATCTTGGCACGACAGTCAGGCGGCCCGGGTAGCCGGCCATGGGATCATTCAGGTATTCGCGCCACCCGCCGACAACCGTTAACGATACCGGGCGGACACGGAGTTTCAATGCGTGGCTACAGATCGTTCATCTGGATCTGCTGCCTGTTCGCCAGCAGCCTCTCGCTGGCGACGGAAGGTGGCCTGCTGCGTCTCGCCGGCAGCACCACGGTCGTCGACTCCGGCCTGCTCAACAGGCTCCAGCCCCGCTTTCTTGCCGATACCGGCTACCGCATCCGCGTGTACCCGGCCGGCACCGGCCACGCCCTCAAGCTGGGGCGCATGGGCCGGGTGGACGTCCTGCTGACACACTCCCCGGCGGCCGAGGCAGCATTTGTCGACGAGGGCTACGGCATCCAGCGCCTGCCCGTGATGCACAATCATTTCGTGCTGGTCGGGCCGGCGGCGGACCCGGCGGGCATAAGCGGTAGCGACGATGCCGCCGCTGCGCTGCAGAGGATCGCCAGCGCCGGCCTGCCCTTCCTCTCGCGGGGCGACGACTCCGGCACCCACAACAAGGAGCAGGAGATCTGGCAGTGGGCCGGCATCGACCCCTATGGCAGCCGCTGGTACCGGGAGACCGGTGAGGCCATGAGCCGGACCCTGTCCCACGCCGACAATGCCGGGGCCTACACTCTCACCGACCAGGGGAGCTGGCTGGCCATGTCCGGCCAGCTGTCACTGAAATCCCTGGTCAGCGGCGGCCCCCGCCTGCTCAATGCCTACCACGTGATCGCGGTGAACCCGGCACGCAACCCCGACGTGGATCTGCACGCCGCCGAGACCTTCATCCGCTGGATCCGCTCGCCGCAGATCCAGCAACTCATCGCCGACTATCGCAAGGACGGCGAGTCCTACTTCGTGCCCGACGCGCTGCCATGAACGGCCGTCCGCCCTGGCCACGGCCTAGCACCGGGCAGTTGCAACGATGAGCATCCGCCTGCGTCTCGGCCTGCTGTTCATCCTCGCCATCGTGGTGATACTCGCCCTGCTGCTGACAACCAACCAGCGCTACCAGCGGCAAGTCGGCGAGACCCTGCAGAGCATCCGCAGCTATGACCGCACCCTCCATGCCACCCACCTCATACGCATCCACCTGCAGGCACAGAGCAACACTTGGCAGAACGTCCTGCTGCGCGGTCTCGAGCCCGGCGCCTATCACCGTTACCTGGCCAGCTTTTATACCGAGGAACGACAGGCCCGGGACGCCATCGGCCAATTGCTTGAAAACGGTGGAGATCCGCAGATCCGGGAACTGGCCAAGCAGCTGGACACCGCGCATCTGAAACTCGGCCGGAGCCTGCGCCAGGCCCTGCGGACCTACAACCAGACCACCGACAACCCCCATCTCGCCGCGGATGCAGTGATGCGCTCCACGGGAAAGGAGAACGACCCCGAACAACTGATCGGCCGCATCACAAGCCTGGCATCCACCCAGCAGGCGAGCCAGCAGCAGCGACTGTCCGAGGAACTCGATCACCAGTCGACAACCCTGCTGGCGGTGCTGCTCGCCAGCGGTCTCGTTGCCACCTTGCTGTTCATCTGGCTGGTGGACCGCCTGGTCGGGCGCCCGGCTGCACAGGCGGCCTTTCTCGCCAACTACGATGTCCTCACCGGTCTGCCCAACCGCACCCTGTTCAAGGACCGCCTGCAGCACGCGATGGAACAGAGCAAGCGGCGCGGCCAGCGCATTGGCCTGCTGTTCGTGGATCTTGATCATTTCAAGGCCGTCAATGATGACCTCGGCCACCATGCGGGCGACGAACTGCTGCGCCAGGCTGCGGCGAGGATCCGCCAGTGTGTACGCAGCAGCGACACCCCGGCCCGGCTCAGTGGCGATGAATTCGCGGTGATCATCGAGGACCAGGTGGACGACACCGGCACCAGCCATATCGCGCAACAGCTGCGCGATGCCCTGGCACTGCCCTTCCAGCTCGACGGTCACCAGGCCCAGGTCACCGCCAGCATCGGCATCACCTTCTTTCCTGACGACGCCGATGACCTGGACAGCCTGCTGAGACAGGCGGATGCCGCGATGTACCTGGCCAAGCAGGAAGGGCGCAACAGTTACCGTTTTTTCACCGCCGAGCTCAACTCGCGTTCCTCGCGCCGCCTGGCCAGCGAGCGACGGCTGAGCCGCGCCCTGGAGCATCAGGACTTCGAGCTCCACTACCAGCCGCAGATCCGCCTGCCGGAGGGCAAGGTGATCGGTGCCGAGGCACTGCTGCGCTTGCGTGATGGCGAACGCCTGGTGCTGGCACGCGAGTTCATCGAGGTGCTGGCCAACAGCCGGCTGGTACTGCAGGTCGGTCAGTGGACCATCCGCGAGGCCTGCCGCCAGGCACGCCAATGGCAGCAGCAACACGGCCAGGAACTGCGGGTCACGGTCAACATCTGCATGCGCCAGCTGCGCGACGAATCAATGGTCGAGAGCGTCCGCCGGACACTGACGGAGACCGGCCTGGCGGGGCACTGCCTGGAGCTGGAGGTGACGGAGAAGTGTCTCACCGAGACCGGGCAGCACACCTCGGTACTGGGTCAGTTGAAGGCGCTGGGCGTACGCATCGCCATCGACAACTTCGGCACCGGCTATTCCTGCCTCAGTGCGCTGAAGCAACAGGCGGTGGACGTGCTGAAGATCGACAGCAGCCTGGTGGCCGACGCCCGCGAGAACCCCGAGCACGACGCCGTCATCTCCGCCATCATCGCCATGGCCGGCCCGCTGGATGTGGAGGTGATCGCCGAGGGCGTGGAGATCAACGACCAGCTCGACCTGCTGATCAAGCACGGTTGCAGCCGCATCCAGGGACACCTGATCGGCGACCCCATGTCAGCCACCTCATTTGACCAGTGGCTGACGAACATGGCCGCGGGCGGCACCGCCCATCCATGGCAGCCGGATGGCGACGGTTGACGCCAGCCTGCGGACAGGCGGCCGTCAACGCTGTTAGAATCGACCTTCAGGGCTACCGCGCGGCGCAACCGCCCGGTACCACATCTTCAGGAAACCAAGACCATGCGCGACCGCAAAGCACAGGCACTGATGGGCTACTCCTTCCTGGTCGCCTTTGCCAATGACGACCATCTCGATGCCGATGAACTGAAGATGATCGAGCGCATCGCCCTGGAGGACGACGGCAAGATCAGCGAGGAAGAGAAAAAGGTGCTGCGCAACATCTTTGCCCATGCCGAGCGTACCGGCATCGATGACGACGTGGCCGAGGAGATCGCCCGCTTCCGCGCAGCCTACGATATCTGAACGCCGCCAGCCGCTGCCACGCCCGCTGTGTCGGCGGCCAGTTCCGACAGCAGCCCCAGAACCGCCTTCTCAAGACGCCCCATCGCCACCTCGCCGGGCGTAGTAACCTGCTGCTCATCCACACAGAGGCCCAGCAGCCACAGCCGCGGCGGCAACTGCCCCAGACTGCGACCCAGACTGATCGCCTGTGCCACCCCCAGCTCGTGACTGGAAAAGGCACGTCCGTCATCCGCCAGTGCCGAGGCATCGAGACGCACCACCGTTCCCACCTCGCAATCACCCACCACGGCATCGACGATGATGGCACCGTCCACACCCTCGAGCAGGCCGAGCAGCGCCGGGCCGGGGCGATCACTTGCCACCAGCCGCACCGCGTCGTCGCTGACCCGCCCTCGCAGCCGCTCCACCAGCTGCCAGCCCAGCCGATCCGCCCCCTGTGGCGAGCCGACACCGAGCACCAGCAGGCTCACCGGCGCTCCACCTCAAGCCGCAGGAAGTGGGTGGCGCAGGAGATGCACGGGTCGTAGTTGCGGATCACCGTCTCCGCACGCAGGCGCAGCGCCGCATCGTCGTGATCGAGGCCGAAGGCGAGCAACGAATCACGCAGGTCCTGCTCGATGCGCCCCTGGTTCTGACTGGTGGGCGGCACGATGCGCGCCGTCACCACCCGACCCGCCTCGTCCAGTTCATAGCGATGCCAGAGCACGCCGCGCGGCGCCTCGGTACAGCCGAAACCGACGCCGGCACGTGGCGTCACCGGCACCCAGGGGCGGTCGGTGTGCCGGTAGGCGGCGAGCAGGTCACGCGCCTCCAGCAGCGACTCGTGGATCTCCACCGCCCGCGCCAGCAGGCTGTGGAACATGTTGTCGCTGGGGAAACGGACCCCGGTTTCCACCAGCAGCTGTCGCACCTCGGGCCGCAGACGGTCTGCATCCAGGTTGATCCGCGCCAGCGGTCCCACCAGGTAGGGCCTGTCGTGATAGCGGGCGTGCAGTGCGGTGGAATGGGGGACGTGCTGCTCCTCGAAATGATCGTCGAAGTCAGCGATGTCGATATCCAGGCCATCGCTGGCCACCAGCCGCCCCCGGTTCATCGGGTATTCAGCCGGGTGGCGCAACGCCACGCTGGTGAAGGCCTGGTGATCGTCCGGCAGGGCGATCCCGGCACACCAGCGCAGCAGCGCCGCGGCCTCCTCCACGCCCCGGGCCACCCGCGGCAACAGTGCATCGACAGCGGCCTGATCCGGGGCGTGGTGGAAACCGCCCACCCGGCTGCCCACCGGGTGCACCGAGCGCGCCCCCAGCAGGGCGATGATGTCGTTGCCCAGCTGTTGCAGGCGCAGGCCGCGGCGCACCTCCTCGGCATGCTCGGCCGCCATGCCGGTGACGCTGTCGAAGCCGAGAAAGTCGGGCAGCGCCAGCAAGTGGATGTGCAGCGCGTGGCTCTGGATCCACTCGCCGCAGTACAGCAGGCGGCGCATGTCGCGCACCCAGGGGCCGGGGTCGACGCCGAAGGCCTGCTCGATCGCGTGCACCGCGCTCATCTGGTAGGCCACCGGGCAGATGCCGCAGATGCGCGCCACCATGTCCGGCACCTCGGTATAACTGCGGCCCTCGAGGAATTTCTCGAAATAGCGCGGGGGCTCGTAGATCTGCAGCTGCAGTTGCTCGATGTCGCCATCGTGGATGGTCAGGTTGAGCGCGCCCTCCCCCTCCACCCGGGCCAGCACCGGGACACGGATGCGGATGTCGCGTTGCTCGCTCATTCCTCACCCCACTGCGCCGCCGCCGCGCGGAATTCCGGCGCGCCGTTACTGATGAACAGGAAGCGCCGGCGGATCGCCTCCGGCGGCAGCCCCAGGCCTTCGAGACGCCGGCCCAGCGCAGTGGTGTTGCTGTTCTCCGCCGGGCCGAAGCAGGCATAGCAGTCACGACCGAAGCGCGGACACAGGGCGCCGCAACCGGTGCGGGTCACCGGGCCCATGCAGGGCAGGCCCTGGGTCACCATCACGCACACCGCCTGCTCGCGCTTGCACTGCTGGCAGACCTTGCCGCGGTCGTCCACCGGCGGCACGCCCTGCAGCAGGCTGGCCACCGCCGCCAGCACCTGGCGGCCGTTGACCGGACAGCCCCACAGCTGCAGGTCCACCTTGACGTGATCGGCGATAGGGCTGGCCTCGGCCAGGCTGTGGATGTACTCGGGGCTGGCGTAAATGGCCTCGGTCCAGTCGTTCACGTCGGCCAGGCCGCGCAGCGCCTGCAGCCCGCCGCTGGTGGCGCAGGCACCGAGGGTGACCAGATAGCGGCTGTTGGCGCGCACCGCGGCGATGCGTTCGCGCTCTTCCGGGGTGGAGATGCTGCCCTCGACGAAGGCGATGTCCACCACAGCTGCCGGGTCCACCGGCCCGGCCTCGGCGAAATGCACGATATCCACCAGCCCGGCCAGCTCCAGCAGGGCCTCACCGGCATTGAGGAAGGCCAGCTGGCAACCGTCGCAGGAGCTGAACTTGTGCACCGCAACGCGGGGTTTCGCATCGGCTGTCATCGTCCCCTCCTCAAAAACCGCGCACACCCAGCAGCGGCCGCAGCTCGCTGTAGGGGAACACCGGGCCGTCCTTGCAGACGAAATCGCCACCGAACTGGCAATGTCCGCAGTGGCCCACCGCACACTGCATGTTGCGCTCCATGCTCAGCCACTGGCGGTCGTCGCCCACACCCATGTCGGCGAGCCGTGACACTGCGGCACGCATCATGCCCTCGGGTCCGCACATCATGACCACGCCTCGCGCCGTGTCGAAATGGATGTCATCGAACAGCTCGGTGACCAGGCCCACGTGCCAGGGCCACAGGGCATCGCCGGCGTCGGCCGCCAGCTGCACCGTGGTATCGGGCGCCTGCGCCCAGCGCTGGTACTGTTCGCGCCAGATCAGGTCGTTGCTGTGCTTGACGCCCTGGATGATGTTGAGCCTGCCGAAGGACGCCCGCCGGCGCAGGATGTAGTGGATCACCGACACCGTCGGCGCGCAGCCGAGGCCGCCGGTGACGATCAGTACGTCGCGGCCCTGCGCCGCCGCCAGCGGCCAGCCGCGGCCGAAGGGGCCGCGCACGCCGAGCCGGTCACCCGCCTGCAGCCGGGACAGCGCCCGGGTCACCCGCCCCACGGCGCGGATGGTGTGGTCGAGCATGTGCTCGTCCTCGGGATCCGAGACGATGGAGATCGGCACCTCGCCGGCACCGTGCAGCGCCAGCATGTTGAACTGCCCCGGCGCGAAGCCATAGGCCCGGTGCCGCTCCGGGTCGGTGAAGCGCAGCCGCAGGGTGAACAGGTCCGGCGCCTCCTGGATGCGTTCGACGATCTCCACCTCATGGGGCAGATAGGGGTTGGCCATCGTTCCGACCGGCTCAGTCATCCCCTGCCCCGCCGCAGAGCGCGGCGGCCTCCTCGGTGATGTCGATGCCCACCGGGCACCAGCTGATGCAGCGCCCGCAGCCGACACAGCCCGAGCGACCATACTGCTGGTGCCAACTGCCCAGCTTGTGGGTCAGCCACTGGCGATAACGCCTGGCGCTGTCGTCGCGCAGGGGGATGCCGTGGAGTGCGCTGTGGCCCTCGCTGAAGCAGCTGTCCCACTGGCGCTGCTGCTCGGCGCTGGCACCGTCGAGCGAGGGCAGATTCTGCTCGCTGTGGCAGAAACAGGTGGGACAGACCGCGGTGCAGTTGCCGCA